>NZ_LZSZ01000127.1:0-108080 GCF_001665645.1 Mycobacterium sp. 852002-30065_SCH5024008
GCCGACGAATCGGCGCTGATAGAGCGCATCGCAGAGCTGGAGACGGTCAAGAGCGCGGCCGCCGCGGGCCAGGCCCGGGCGGCTGCCGCGCTGGACGCGGCTCGTCGCGCCTCCGAGGCGGCCGCCGGAGTGCCGGCCGCGCGGCGCGGACGCGGCGTGGCCGGCGAGGTCGCGCTGGCGCGACGCGACTCCCCCGCGCGGGGGGGCCGGCATCTCGGCTTCGCCACGGCCCTCGTGCACGAGATGCCGCACACGCTGGCGGCGCTGGAACGCGGGGCGCTCTCGGAGTGGCGCGCGACGCTGATCGTGCGAGAGAGCGCCTGCCTGGACATCGAGGACCGCCGCGCGTTGGACGCGGAACTGTGCGCCGACCCGGCGAGCCTGGCCGGCATGGGCGACGCGCGAGTGGCCGCGGCCGCGAAAGCGGTTGCCTACCGGTTGGATCCACACGCCGTTGTCGAGCGGGCGGCAAAGGCCGAGCAGGAACGCACGGTCACCATTCGGCCGGCGCCCGATACCATGACCTATCTCACCGCGTTACTCCCTGTGGCTCAAGGTGTTTCGGTGTGCGCAGCGCTGCGGCGCGAAGCGGATACGCGCGGCGACGGGCGCTCACGCGGACAGGTGATGGCCGACACCTTGGTCGAGAGGGTCACCGGCCGCAGCGCCACGGTCCCCACTCCGATCGCGGTCAACTTGGTGCTATCGGACGAGACGCTGCTCGGGGGTGACGATGCGCCGGCCGACATCTCCGGCTACGGTCCCATCCCCGCCGCGGTCGCGCGCTCGATGATCAGCAGGGCTGTCACCGACCGACGCTCGCGCGCGACGCTGCGCAGGCTTTATGCGCATCCCCGGGCCGGGGCGCTGGTGGCGATGGAGTCGCGGGCACGCATCTTTCCTCGTGGGCTGGCCGAATTCATCGGGTTACGCGATCAGCGTTGCCGCACGCCGTATTGCGACGCGCCGATCAGGCACCGCGACCACGCACAGCCGTGGGCCGACGGCGGCCCGACCACCGCGGACAACGGTCTGGGTCTGTGCGAAAGCTGCAACTACACCAAGGAAGCCGCGGGTTGGCGGGTCAGCACCGTGATCGACGAAAACCACACCCATAGAGCACTATTCACGACGCCGACCGGCAAGAGCTACCGCTCGATGGCCCCACCGCGCGCCCCCGCGATCACGGTCAGCAAGGTGGAAATCCGCATCGGGGTGTCACTCGCGCGACATGCGGCCTAGGTCCCTTGGTCGGTGAACCGCGAGACGTCGATGACTTCACCGCGATTGATGCTGACCCAATCGCGTCCGTCCAGGTAGGGACGCAGACTTCGACCGATCAGCTCGACATCGGCCGCGGACTTGGGCCGCTGCAGCTCGTACACGTGGCGCAACTCGGCCATGCCGCTGACGACATTCCACAGCGTCAGGGCCTTTGGCCCGGTCGGCGGATCCACCAGCACCGGACCAAACAGGCACTGTCCCAACAGAAACAGCGTCGGCACCCCGTAGCCGCCGGCATCGATCACCCGTTGATGGTCGCGGTGTATCTCGTCGTGAGTTGTCGGATCGCTCAGCGCCGCATCGAAAACCGACGCCTCGACGCCGATGTCGCTCAGCAAGCGTCGGGCAACCGCGGGATCGTGCGGCTTGCCGCCGAGCGTATGCAGTTCATGTCCGATGGCGGCGTACCAGCGATCCAGCAGCGACATATCCGTTCGTCGCAGTAGCGCGCCGATGCGCATCAAAGACCATCCATACGACCACTCCCGCTCCCACGGGTGCTTCTGGCCCTCTGACCGGTTGACCTCCTCGAGGCTGAAGAATCGCCAGTCGACGGTGATGCCCAGTTGCTCGCGAACGTCGCGGATCCACAACGAGGTCTGGTAAGCGAATGGGCACATCGGGTCGAAATGAAAATCCACCACAATGCTCATCTCGGACCCGTTCCGCCGCTCAGTAGTGATAGGTGTCCGACGGCGCGGGGGAATGATCCCGTTCTTCGTCGTCGAAGTCCGACGATTCTATGTCGTAGGCGCGAGCCAGCTCGAGGATCTTGGTGGCCCTGGCAATCCGCGGCAGGTCGGAGCCGTTGCGGATCTCTCCCCCGTCGCGTTCGAATTCGGCGAAAAACTCCTTGGCCCAAGAAATTTCGTCCTGCGACGGCGACAGGCCCTCGTTCACCACGCCGCATTGGTCCGGGGTCAGGCAGATTTTGCCCGTCATCCCGAACTCCACGGAGACGGCGGTGGCTTCGATGAGTTTCAAAGCGTTGGAGCCGATCGTGGGTCCGTCGATCGCGCTGGGCAGGCTGGCCGCCTTGGCGGCGATGGTGAAGCGCGACCGGGCGTACGCCAGCGTGCTTGCGTCTTCCCCGAAGCCGGTATCGCGGCGGAAATCGCCGATGCCGAAGGCGAGCCGGAAGGTGCCCTTCGCCGCGGCTATTTCGGTGATGCGTTCCAGGCCGCGCGCGGTTTCCACCAGCGCCACGATCGGCACGCTCGGCAGCCGTTGCGCGGTCTCGGTGACGTGGTCCACCGATTCGACCATCGCCAGCATCACCCCGCCGACCGGTGTGCCGGCCAGCGCGGCGAGGTCGTCCGCCCACCAAGGGGTGCCGAAGCCATTGATGCGGACCCAGTCGGTGTTGCCGGCACCCAGCCAACTCACGACGTTGTCGCGGGCGGTGTGCTTGTCTTTCGGCGCGACGGCGTCCTCGATGTCGAGGACGACGATGTCGGCCCGGGAGTGCACCGCGGACTGGAACCGGTCGGCGTGCGCACCGTTCACCAGCAGCCAACTCCGGGCCAGCACGGGATCGATGCGGTAGCCGATGACGTCGTCGGGCTCCGTCGCGCTGCTATTGACCTGGTCGTACATTTTTAGCTGATCAGCCGTCTTTCGTAATCGCCAACGTGGGGTTAGTGCCTTAACCGTAGCGATATCCCCAAACGTGCGGTTGGGCATGCCCCGAGAAAGCCAAGACGCTCGGGACGAGCGGCGGGCCGATCGCACCCGGCAGCGCGAGACGCATAGCCCTGGCGGGACCAATGGCCAAAGCCGCCCGGGCGGTGAGAATCCCCGCCCGGGCGGCCTTACCTATGAATTCGCCTGATCGGCTAGTTGATGCCGACGACCTCTTGCGCGATCGCGGCTACACGCGTCTGTGCGGCCGACACCACCCGCTGGCGGTTCTTGTTCGCCTCTTCGTAGGCGATGATCGCGCGCACGTCGCTCGGGTTGGCGAGATCCTTAACCTCGGCGACGGCCTCGCTGACGTTGAGCTCGTCGTAGTTGGCGATGGGCAGCTCGTCGGCGTCGAGCACCCCCACTGCGGCGCGTGCCGCGTGCAGAGCGTCGGCGGTCTGCCGGGCCCCCTCGCTGCGGGTGACCTTCTCGGCCGCCTCGAGAGCGGCGTTCCGCGACGCCGCGAGCGCGCGGGTCGCCACGTCACCGGCGTACGCGCCCCGGCTCACCAGCTCGTTGAAGGTCGGCCGGGCCGAGCGCAGCGCGTCCGCGGCCCTGTCCACACCCCGGACCGACCACTCGACCGGCAGGTTCACCAATTTCACCGCGGTACCGGCCGCCGCCTGCAGCGGTGTCCGGCGCAACGCGGCGGGGCCGCCCAGCGCATCCTCGGCAAGCACGGTCGTCAGCCAATCGACGGTCGCCGAATGCGCCGTGATCAACCGCGTCGCCAGGCTCTCGATTTCGGGAAGCTCGGCCGCGACGGCCAGGGCTTTGAGGTAGCGGGCGCGGTCCAGCAACTGGTCCTCCAGCGCCAGGTCGCCCAGAAGCGCCTCGTCGAACGGCTGGGCCTGTTCGGTCAGGGCCTTGACCGCCGCGGCGGCGCGGCCCAGGAAGGGGCCGAGGATGTCCGGGACACCGCCGAGCTCACGAATCGCCTTCTCTATGGCCTCGGATCGCTCGCGCGCGTTCGACGCGTTCTGCGTCAGCTCGCGCTCGACCGCCTCGGTACGCGCTTGTGCGATGCGGGTTTCGGCGACCTGGATCTCCGTGTTGGTCAGCTGGTGGAGCGCACGCAACTGCGCCAGCACCGTCGTCTTGTCCGATGAAGTCATCGAAAATTCGCCTCCTGCGTTGATTATTTGGATCGGCACGAAAGCGCCTCTGTTGCGGCTACCCATTCGGGCGCCGGCAGATAACATCGCCCTCCGCCATGTGATCCAGATCGCTTTTACGGGGAGGGAATCCCGGCGGAGCAAACAAGTCGATGCCCCTGCGAAAGTTTCACGCCTGCCCCCAGGGGTATCTATGCCTTGCCACGCCGCCGCTTCGGTGGAGCGTCGCTTTCCGCGAGGACTAGAGCACCCTGGTCCTTCAAATGCGTCTCGGCACCCTTGAGGGCTACGACCGAGGCAAACCCGCTAGGAGTACACATGCGTAGGACCATTGCAATCGTTTCGGCCACCGGGGCGCTGTTGTTCGGTGGGGCAGGCGTCGCCAATGCCGCCGGTCCAACCACTGCCGCGCCGTCGTCCACCACAACGACGTTGGCGGACAACGACAACAACAACGGCCAACACAACGACAAGACCGGGCTGTGGGGCCTGCTCGGCCTCCTCGGCTTGGGCGGACTCGCCGGACTGAAGCGCCGCAAGGACGCCGTCACCGGCACCGGAGTCGGACCAGCCGCCGCCGGCGACCGTCGCGTCTAGTTCCTTCGCTCGGCTTCAGATCCCCGTCAGGCGCCGCGCTTGGCGGGGATCTGACTCGGCGCCCGAACAGAGAAATGCTTGTGCTTCAAACGATTCTCTGGGCCACCCGCGCCCGGAGGCCTCGTTTAGGGGCTTGTACAGCGGGTATGCCTCGTCAAGCCGCACACAGCCCATAGTGCGAGTCCCAATTCCCCGACAGAACAGTGAGGTACGGCGATGGCCGACATGATTGTCCAATCGCCCGACGAAGTCGTCGCATTTTTGAAAGCGCAGCACAACCTCATCGAGGACATGTTCGACGAGGTTCTGCACGCGTCAGATCCGCAGGCGCGTGAGAAGCCGTTCTCGACGCTGCGTCAGCTGTTGGCCGTCCACGAGACAGCCGAAGAAATGGTGGTGCACCCGCGCGTGCGCCGCGAGGCCGACGCCGGTGATGCGATCGTCGACGCCCGGCTCAAGGAGGAGCACGACGCCAAGGAGCTGCTGTCGCGCATCGAGAAGCTCGACGTCACCTCGAAGGAATTCATCGACGAGCTCACCAAGCTCCGGGAAGCCGTGCTCGACCACGCCAAGCAGGAGGAGAGCGAAGAGTTCCCCGTGCTGCAACGCGAGGTCGACGACGCCGCCCTCAGGCGGATGGGTGCGGCGGTGCGGGCGGCCGAGGCCATCGCGCCCACCCACCCGCATCCCGGCGTGGAATCGGCCAAGCTGAACTTCGCTCTGGGACCGTTCGCGTCGATGCTCGATCGCGCCCGCGACCTCATCGGGCAGGCCCTGGGCTCGTAGGACTTCCGTAGGCTCGTCGAGGTGAGTGTCGCCCCGGATATGACCGTTGCCCTACAGGACCGGTTCTTCCGCGAACTGCCGGAGATGGCCGTCCGCTGGAAAGCTGAGGCGCCCGCCGACTTGCGGCTGCTTGCCCTCAACGAGCGGCTTGCCGCCAAACTCGGCCTGGACTCCGGCTGGCTGCGAAGTCCCGATGGGATGCGCTTCCTGGTGGGCAACTTGGTCCCCAGCACCGCCGTCCCAGTAGCCCAGGCCTATTCAGGGCATCAGTTCGGCGGCTTCGTCCCCCGGCTTGGCGACGGACGCGCACTGCTGCTCGGGGAGCTCGTCGGCGACGACGGGCGGCTGCGCGACATTCACCTGAAAGGCTCGGGGCCGACGCCGTTCGCCCGCGGCGGGGACGGCCTGGCGGCCGTCGGGCCCATGCTGCGCGAGTACATCGTCAGCGAGGCGATGCATGCGCTCGGGGTGCCGACGACGCGATCGTTGGCCGTCGTGGGTACCGGCCGCCCGGTGCTGCGTGAGGCGGAGCTGCCCGGGGCCGTGCTGGCCCGCGTGGCCAGCAGCCACCTACGGGTCGGCAGCTTCCAGTTCGCCGCGTCCACCGGCGACGCCGGCCTGCTGCGCCGCCTCGCCGACCATGCGATCGCCCGCCACCACCCCGGCGCCGCCGACGCCGAACGTCCCTACCTCGCGTTGTTCGAAGGGGTGGTCGCCGTGCAGGCGTCGCTCATCGCGCACTGGATGCTGATCGGATTCGTCCACGGGGTGATGAACACCGACAACATGACGATCTCCGGCGAGACGATCGACTACGGACCGTGCGCCTTCATGGAGGCCTACGACCCCGACACCGTCTTCAGCTCGATCGACTCCTGGGGGCGCTACGCGTACGGCAACCAACCCCTCGTCGCCGGCTGGAACCTCGCCCGTTTCGCCGAGACGCTGCTTCCGCTGCTGTCCGACGATCCCGACGAGGGGGTCGCGCTCGCGGAGAATTCGTTCGGGGTCTTCCAGCGCGAGTACGACGCCGTGTGGTCGTCCGGAATGCGCGCCAAATTGGGTTGGCCCGCGGACGTCGACGCCAAAGAGCTGAAGGCACTTTGCGACGAGTTACTCGCCTTGCTCAAGGACAGCCACGTCGACTACACCTCGTTTTTCCGCTACCTCGGCCGCGCGGCGCGAGGCGATGCCGAACCCGCGCGCGGCTTGTTCATCGACCTCGCCGGGTTCGACGCGTGGCTGTCGCGGTGGCAAACCCTGCGGCCCGACGCCGACGCCATGGATCGGGCCAACCCGATCTACATTCCGCGCAACCATCTGGTCGAGGAAGCTCTGGCAGCCGCCACGGCGGGCGATCTCCAACCGCTCGACCGGCTGCTCGCCGCGGTCACCGCGCCCTATGACCAGCGAGCGGGCCTGGAACGTTACGCCAATCCGGCGCCCGAGGACTTCGGTAAGTACCAAACGTTCTGCGGTACTTAGCTTTACGTGAGCTTCGCGAATTCAGCCTGCAGCTCATCGAGACGGCGAAGGGTTTCGTCGCGAGGCTCGGTGGGCAGTTCCACCAGCAGGTGCTGCAACCCGAGAGCGCGGTAGCCCTCAAGCTCTTCTGCCGTCGGCGCGCCACCGTGAAAGCTGATCACCGGCACGTCCTGACCGGCCATGTCGCGCAGTTGCTCCAATTGCGGCGCCAAGGCCTGCGCCGACGGTGTCATCGACAGCCAGCCGGCACGCAGCCTGGCGATGCGTTTGAAGCCGGCCGGTCCGCCGCCGAAGTACAGCGGCGGATAGGGCTTCTGCATCGGCTTGGGCCAACTGTAGATGGGGCCGAAGTTTACGAATTCGCCGTGAAATTCGGCTGTTTCGTGCGTCCAGATCTCGACCATCGCGTCCAGTCGTTCGTCAACCACTCGTCCTCGGACCCCGGGATCGACGCCGTGGTTGGCGATCTCTTCGCGCAGCCAGCCCACACCGACACCGAACCTGAATCGTCCTCGCGACACCAGATCCAGCGACGCCACTTCTTTGGCCGTGTGAATCGGATCGCGCTGGGGCACCAGCGCGATACCGGTGCCCAGGACCAGCCGGTCGGTGACGGCGGCCGCGGCGGTCAACGCCACAAACGGATCCAGGGTGCGGTAGTACTTCGGCGGGATGGGACCGCCGGCCGGGTAGGGGGTTACGTCGCCCGCCGGGATGTGCGTGTGCTCGGCGAGGAACAACGACTCGAATCCACGCTGCTCGAGCGCCTGCCCCAGCTCCATCGGGCCAATGCCCTCATCGGTTACGAATGTCAGTACGCCTACGCCCATGGTCTCAGTCAACCGCATCGGGCTCGTTCCGGCGACCGCCTGACTGCGATCGGGCCGCGCCCCAGAGCCCCACACCGATGCCGATGACGGCGCCGCCCAAGCCGATGATTCGTTGCGAGGGCTTCAGCTCGTCATGGACGCTGATGCCGCCGAGCAGGTCGGCCGCGTCGGCACCGCCGGATGCCAGGAACCAGCCGCGGGTGTTCTTGCCGCGCAACGCCGCCGTCGCGAGCATGCCACCGATCAATGCGTCGCGATATCCCATGGACCGCAACAACAGTCGGGCCGTCGGCGCCGGCTCGCCGGGATCTCCCCAGAACCGGTTCGCGGTCAAGGGGTCGACGAGGAACCAGACGCCGGAGGTGAGTCGGATGCTGCCCGCGAGAAGTGCCGCTCGGTCGATTGACATGCTCGGCAGCCTAGGAGCAAACCGCGCTCCCGCGCACGGCTTCGCCCCAAGAGCCCGTCACGGCGCGGGGCACGCGTGGGCGATTGGTATGGAGGCCGGCCACAATGCCGTGGTCAGGCCGAAGGCCACGGCGTCGGCTCCGGTCGGGAACACGGCCTCCACCCGAGTCTGGATCAGTCGAGCCTCTTCGGCGTGAAAAAGGGTCCACACGAACCCGATACACAAGTACGGGATCGCCAGCCACAACGCCAGTTCGATCAGTGCGCCGACCCTGACTTGATAGCGCATCGTGCGCCGAACTACGTCCATCACCGCACGCTCCTAGGTTCCGACCGGGTCAGTCCAGCGCGGGGTCGGTCAGCCCGCACAGCTTGCACAGGGTGGCGAGGCCGTCGGGCGTGCCGGGCCAGTGCTGGGCAAGCGCGCCGGGCCCCGCTGTGCGGCTGATCCAGCGCAGCACCAGACCAACGATGATCACGTCGTCGGCGAATCCGATGACCGGGATGGCGTCGGGGATCAGGTCGATGGGCGACACGACAAAGGCGATCAGTGCCACCAATGCAATCCGGATCCGCCGCGGCAGTTCGGTATCGGCGGCGAGGCGTTTCAGCAGCCGGAGCACGTCGGGCAGGAGGCGCACCAGGTCCTGCATTTTGGCCTCGGGTCGCATCAGCCAGAAGGTGACAGCGAGGATCAGCCAGATCACCACGAACGCCACCAGGATGCCTAACGCAACCATCCACCAGTCAGGCCACATCGTGTTCATCTTGGTCGGTCGGGCCCAGGGATGCCAGCGCCGGCAGGTTTTCTACGCGGCCCCCGGCGGCGGGAACGGAATCCAGGGAATGGTCCAGATACCGGGCGGAGGCTGCGGTGGCTCCGTGGTCGGTTCTCCGATGTGTTGGGGGCAGTAGGCATTCACCGCGCTTGTGGTGAAGTGGGTCGCGTCCGCCACCGTGAAGCCGGCATTCTCCGACGTCACGCTCTGGATGACCGCGGCTTTGGAGTGACCCTGGTCCATCAGCTCGCAGGCCTTCTTGCCGACCTGAATGGCGACGGCGCCGTTCTTGTAGGGAACGCCGGCCTGATCGAGCGCCGTCAAGAAGTTCGCATCGGGGTTGCTGGCCGGGTCAGCCTGCGCGGGCGTGGCCGCGCCGATGGCGGCGGCGAAGCTCGCAAGCACGAGAAGCTTCCGCACCGCTTCATCCTTGTAGAGATGGCGCGAATTGTCCTGTCGGCCCGCGCGAACTCCGCTTAGTGTGGTTGGCGGGATGAAGGACGAGTGCCTATGAACATCGACGACGAATCCGTCACGACGCTGGAAGACCTCAGGGGCGATCTGGCGCAGCGGTACAAGCGGACGGCGAGCGGTGGAAGCTCTGTCGACAACGCGATCGTCGACGCCGACATGGCGGCCCTCGACCGCGACGGCTACGTCATTTGGAAGGACCTGCTCACACCGGAGCAGTGCCAGCAGATCCGCGAGGTCGTGCGGCCATGGCTGGGGCACACCGGGCGCAACTCGTTCGAGGGGCGGCACACCCAGCGCATCTACAGCCTGCTGAGCCGGACGCGGGTATGCGACGAGATCGTCGCCGATCCCCGGGTATTGGCGGTGCTTGATCGGCTGCTGATGCCCAACTACCTGCTTTCGGCGTTGCAGGCCATCAACATTCAGCCCGGGGAGGCCGCCCAGCTGGCTCACCACGACGACGGGTTCTACCCGGTCCCGCGTCCGCGAGAACCCTTGGCGGCGGCGACGATCTGGGCCATCGACGACTTCACCGCGGACAACGGGGCCACGGTCCTCTACCCCGGCAGCCACCGCTGGGGCAAGCGCCGGCCGGGTCCCGACGATCAGGCCATGCCGGTCGTCATGCCCGCCGGCTCGTGCGTCTTCTTCGTGGGCACCCTGTGGCACGGCGGGGGCGCCAACAACACCGGCCACGACCGCCTTGCCGTCACCGCCCAGTACTGCCAACCGTGGCTGCGACCGATGGAAGCCTTCACACTGTCGATATCGCGCGACATCGCCCGCTCGGTCTCCGACGACCTTCGCCGAATGCTCGGCTACAGCATCCACCCGCCGTTCGTCGGCGCGGTCGACGGTCTGCACCCGCTCCGGCTGTTGGAAGCCGCGCGGGATTCGTAGGTCTTAGTTTCGTCTTCCGCTGACACCCGCCAACCGCGCGGCGTCGACGGGCGTGGGCTGTGGCGGGCCGCCCACTTCGATCGCCTGGCTGCGGCTCAGCGCGATGGCGGCGGCCACCATGCCCCAGACGGCGACTGCCAGCGCCAGCGCCGTCGAGCGGCCCACCGCCAGGTGTTCACCTAGCACCCCAACGCCGAGCACGACCGCGACGACCGGCTCGCCGACCAACATGATCGGGACCGATGCCTGCAACGCGCCGGCATGAAAGGCCGAGTTCTGCACCACCGTTACCGCGACCGCCAGGGCGACCAAGACGTACGGAGCGGGGACGGTGAGGAGCGCGTGCCAGCCGCCGACGGCGTAGCGGTGCGTGCAGATCTTCGTCAGGATGGCGATCATGCCGAGCAGGACCGCCACGGCCACGCCCAGCAGCATGGCGCGCACGCGACCCGCGGCGCGGCCGGCTGCCGTCAGGCACACCACCAGCAACGGCACCGTCACCAACAACGCCAGTGTCCACGCCGGGACCGCAGGGCGGACATGGCCTTCGCGCGGCTGGCCGACGAGCACGAAAACCGTCAGCGCGCCCGTCAACAGCGTCGCCCAGCCCCACTGGACCGCACTTATGCGCTGGTGGCAGAGCCGCGCGCTCAAGGGCAACGCGAACAACAGCGACGAGACCAGCAGCGGCTGGATGAGCAGCAGGGATCCGTGCGCCAGCGCCACGGCCTGAAACACGTAGCCGGCGACGGCGGCGACGGTGCCCGCCCACCACAGCGGTCGCGCCGCCAGGGTCGTCACCATCGTTCCCGACATGCCCTCATCGGCCGGAACGTCCTGGGCGGCTCGCTGCCTAACAACAATGCCCACCGCGGCCCAGAACGCCGAAAGCAATGCCGAAAAGATCGCGACCGCGTGCGATTCCCCCCACCCCATGCCCGTGCGGATACCCCGGACGTCCGCGCGGCTAACTGGGCTCGGCGCGAACGCGCGCAGCGGCGCAGCGCGCTAGTTTGTTTGTGACTCACCGCACATTTATGCTGGCGGTGTGTTCCAGGTCACAACTTGGTAGGAGCTTTAATGGCCGCAGCCCATGGCCCGAGCAAGCACGTTGTAGTCGCACCGCGTCCCAGCGGAGCGATCCATTCGCACCGGATACTGCTGGCCGTGTTCGTGGTCATGGCCCTCATCGCTGCGATCACAGGCATCATCGTCGCCGCGTCGACGGGGCACACCACCGCCGCGCTCGTCATCGCCCTGGTGGCCGGCGGGTGGTTTTCCGCCGCCCTCTGCTAGGGGTCCGACATGGAGGCCGCGTTCGACCGCTGGACCAATACCTAGGGGTCAGCTGGCGACTGCGCCAGGGCAGTACTTGATTCGACCCAGGTCCACCCACATGTTGGCCCGCTTGGCGGCTTGATCCGGGTTCAGCCCGGTCATCGCCTGGTTGTTCGCCTGTTGCATCGCGCCAACGATCTGCGCGCGCGACCAGCCCTGCGCCATGGCGTTGCACATGGTCTGTTCGGTCTGCATCTCGTAGTTGGGCCAGTCCGGCATGAAGCCGATCGGGTCAGCGTGGGCCGTGGCAAACGTGCCCGGCATCGAAGCTGGAGCGATCAGCGCGATGACGAATGTCAGGGCGAGAAGCAGCTTTCTCGTGACCGATAGTGAGAGCGACTGTTGCACGGGAACTTCTCCTCGACTCGGCGCCTCGATGATCTGGAGGTCGACAAGCTATGACCCCGGCTACCAATGGTAGGGCCTCGACATCGTCCACCGTTCGAGATGTCAGGTTCTCGCCCTACGGTCACCGCCAATCCAACCCGGCGTTCTATCAGGTACCCGTTCGGTCCTGACGCCGTCGTCAGCGCCTCGTTCATCGTCCAGGCGCTGCGGGGGAACCGATCACCGTCTTCGGGGACGGCAGCCAGACCCGCTCTTTCTGCTATGTCGACGATCAACTCGCGAGGGCGCCGAGATCATTAATGTCTACGAGCGGGCAAGCGCGGCACATGATCAACGTTCCTGTCACCAATCTCCTGCCAGGGCAAAATGATTCGGGATGCCGGGTCGACGGCGCCGCCAGCGAGCAGTTCGCCCAGCCTGCGTGGCGACTGAGTCGCCGCAGGCACGATTAAGCTGCCTAGCATCAGGGAGCACCCACACTCAACGGACTCGCCCGCCGACCACGATTGACGAATGAGGGTCATGGCTCATCAAACCCTTCAAAGCCGCCGTTGTCCTATTGCCGCCGTTCTCATTCGGCGTTTTTTGGGCTCACGGCCGCGCTGCACACTCAGGTCACCGGACATTGGGCTCCGGCGATGAGGTTCGTGCTGGCAACCTTGGGGACTCGGGGTGATATCGAGCCGTGCGCCGCCATCGGTCGAGAACTGCAGCGTAGAGGTCACGATGTACGCATGGCGGTTCCCCCGAACTACATCGGCTTCATCGAGTCGGCGGGTCTTGCCGCGGTCGCACACGGCCCGGATCAGGTCCGGCAGAACAGCGATCTCGAACGCAAATACGGGACGATGCCGAGCCCCGTCCTCATGGCGTGGGAAATTTTCCGGGATCTCACTCAACTCTGGCCGGAGCTGGGTAAGGCGCTCACGTCGCTGGCCGACGGGGCCGACCTGCTATTGACGGACGCAAGCGAGCAAGGGCTGGCCGCCAATGTTGCGGAATACTATGACATTCCGCAGGCTGCGGTGCACATCTACCCGATCCCACCGGGTACGCATTCACGAATAACCAGAGACGCTGAAGACGTCCAGCGCCGGACACTGGGCCTGCCAGAGGAAATGGGACCATCGACGCGACAACCGCTGGAGCTCCAGGCCTACGACGAACTCTTCTTTCCCGGGCTGGCAGCCCAATGGGCGGAACACGGCCTGCGACGACCTTTCGTTGGCGGGCTGACCCTGGAGCTGCCGACGCAGGTCGACGACGAGGTCTCGTCGTGGATTGCAGCGGGAACGCCGCCGATCTACTTCGGCTTCGGCAGCAGTGCACGAGTCGCATCTCCCGGCGACGTGATCACGATGATCAGCGGGGCTTGTGCGGAGCTCGGCGAGCGCGCGTTGATTTGCAGCGGCGTGAGTGACCTTAACAAGCTCCGGGATTCCGCCCACGTAAAGGTTGTGAGCGCGGTGAACCACTCGGCTGTCTTTCCCTCTTGCCGCGCGGTGGTCCACCACGGTGGCCCCGGCACCACGTTCGCCGGCATCCGGGCCGGAGTTCCCACGTTGGCCCTTGCCGTCTCGGTGGATCAACCGATGTGGGCAGCCGCGGTCAATCAACTCGAAGTAGGCATCGGACGGCGCTTCGACGAAACCACCCTGCATTCGCTGGTTGCGGATTTGCGGTCTATCCTCACTCCGCACTGCATCACGCGAACCCAAGAGGTCGCCGCCCAGATGTCGACGCCCGCGGAAAGCGCTGCCACCGCAGCCGATCTCCTCGAAGACGCTGTCCGTGTCGGCCCACTGGCAAATCGGCAAACGCCGCTGACCGCGGACTAACCGGTGCCCACCACTCAGTCACCGCGACGAAATGGGTGATGACTAGACATTGCGCCCGAGCGCCCTGTGCGAGCGTCGCAGGATGAATTCGTTCGACGGAACGCCTGTCAGTGCTCGGCGACCGAGTGACGAAGTTGCGCGGCCGAGACGCTTCGATACGACGGCAAGTCAAACTCGGGGAAGGCGCAGATGTCAGCCGAATCCCGGACCCGCTCCAACCAATAACTCTGATCAGCGGCCGACGTGCAGGCGTAGATCTTCATATACGTGGCCGCGAAGGGGAACAAGACGCCATTGCCGACGGCCTGCCAGACGGCTGCGGCCACGCCGGGAGTTTCGACGCCTCGATAGTCGTCGATCGCAATCAAGCCACGCTCAGCGGTGTGGGTCGCGGCGAGGTTGATGTCGTTAGCGACGCACTGGTAGCTGTGACAACCGTCGATGTGGATGAAGCGGAGCACCCGTTCTCCGAGGTCGAGCTCTGACGATTCGCAGACTTCAAGCGTTGGCCGGCGATGGTGGAAACGATCCCAGTTGGCCAGGAACTGCTTCTGGTCCAGACCCGAATACTGCTGGCGTGGGACCAGCGACATGTCTGCGTGATCCATGACGGCGTCAAACAAATCGCAGATCACCAGTTCTTCATCATCGCGAAGGCCGTAACCCATCAGGATGGCGGACTTGCCTTGATAAGTGCCGATCTCCAGCATGTCGCCCGTTATGCCTTCGGCAGTCTGGCGTGAGAGCAGCTTGCTGAATAGCGAGACATCGGCCTCGAAGAACCAGCCGTCGACGTTTTCCATCTGCTCGGCATAGAGGGTCCAGGCGGCGTCGGTCATGAGGCGCTCCTGCGCATGAACTCCTCCGGGGAGGTCGGTAGTGGCCGTTCGAAATGTGCGCCGTATGGATCCTGACCCACACCCCATCAGAAGCTTAGAGCGTCAGTCGAATCACATCGAGCGCAATTGTGCGCGAGCGGCGATCGTGCATGGCCTCAAGCGCCGACGCGTCCGCCAGTGGGCGTTAGCCGCTTCATCGGTGCCTTTGGTCCTTCGGCTTGCATCGCTTCGGCCCTGACAATCGCGGCCGCTCTGGATGATCCTGCCGATGGGTACGCAGCCGATCAGAAACGAGCTGAAATGTGGGAGCCACCACGTGGCGCGATCTTGGTAGGCGTCGACGGCTCGGCAGCGGCGCTGAGCGCCGTCCGGTGGGCGGCCCGTGATGCCGCGCTGCGGAATGCGCCACTGGCCCTGGTGCATGTCGTCGACGCCCCCTTACCGGGGTGGTTCCAGGTCACCGCCCGGACGGACTTCAGGCCATGGCGCGGGCAGCGGGCACGCGAACTCATCAAGTCGGCGATCAAGGTCGCCGAAGAGAACGCTGGTGAGCGCGGTCCGGTGAAGATCGGGAGTAAGGTGCTTTATTCATCCGCCGTCCCGACGCTGGTCGCCCTCTCCAAAGAGCTGGAGATGGTCGTGGTGGGCGATCGGGGACCTGGCGGTGCCTTGGCCCGCGGCTCGCTTGGCTCCGTGAGTTCGAAATTGGTTTACCAGGCCCACTGCCCAGTCGCCGTGATCCCCGACGAGCAAGCGCAGGTCGGCAAGGCGCAGGCACCAGTGCTGGTAGGCATCGACGGCTCGCCGGCATCTGAAGCAGCGACTGCGATCGCATTCGAGGAAGCGTCACGACGGCGTGTGAGCCTAATGGCTTTACACGCCTGGGCTGATCCCCGGGCGTCCACCTCTAGAACGGTGTTCCAGGACGCCAAATGGGACGCCCAGCTATCCGAGGAGGAAGAGGTGCTGGCCGAACGGCTGGCGGGTTGGCATGACCGCTATCCCGACGTGGGGGTCCATCGCAGGGTCGAGATTGGCGAGCCGGTGCGCTGGCTGCTCGAGGCGTCCGAAAAGGCGCAACTGCTTGTGGTCGGCAGCCACGGCCGTGGCGCGCTCGCCGGCAGGGTGCTGGGCTCGGTCGGTGCGTCGGTGGTCAACGGGGCCAAGGTCCCAGTGATCGTGGCGCGATAGACACTGGCGGTCTGACCCATTCTCAGTGGAGCGAGCGGTGAGGACTCATCCCAGTTGACGCCCTTCGAGCGGCGGGGTGCCGCGGTGGCCGGAATGCTCGCCGTGTGTCTTGTGCTGGTGCAGTGCACCGCGGCGCAGCCACCGCCGGCGGCGACACCATCAGGGTCTGCGACACCGCCACCGGCGGCCGCGTCGCCCAGTGCGCCGTCAGCACCTCCCGGAGACAGCAGCGTGGAGCCGGTCACCGCCGCCGAACTCGGCGAGAGCTGGCAACCGGGTTGCCCGGTCGAACCGGAGCAGCTGCGACGGGTCAACGTCGATCACATCGGTTTCGACGGCCAGGTGCACCGCGGTGAGCTGATCGTGCATCAGGACCTGGCGCCGGAGGTCATCGCGATCTTCGAGCGGCTTCACCGGCTCGGTTACCCGGTCGAGAAGATCCGCACGCTCGACCACTACCAGGGCGCCGACGACGAGTTATCCATGGAGGACAACAACACTTCGGCGTTCAACTGCCGACGCATCCCTGGAACCAACGAATGGTCTCCGCACGCCTACGGTCGGGCTATCGATCTCAATCCGCTCATCAATCCATGCCTCTACGCGAGCGGGTATTTCGAACCGCGGAACGCGGCCGCCTACCTGGACCGCAGCCGCAGCGACCCGGGACTCTTACACAATGGCGACCCACCTGTGCGCGCCTTCACAGATCGTGGCTGGCGGTGGGGTGGCGAGTGGACGGGTCCCCTCGACTATCAACACTTCGAGCGGCCCTAAAGACGCAGGGCCTGTGCCGTCGCGGTTGCGACCTCACCTCGCAGATTCGACATCGGTGGACTGCCCCGGGTGTGAATCGAGTTCGAGAGCAGAACGACGTAGGTATCTGAGCGTGGGTCCATCCAGACCGAGGTTCCGGTGAAGCCGGTGTGGCCGAAGCTACCGATGGGGAAGATCGCGCCCCGCGGCGTGGACTGGCCCGTATCGATGTCCCAGCCAAAGCCGCGCAGGTTCTGTCCGGCGATCGCGGGATAGCGCGGAGCGAGCAGCGGATCTGTTTTGTTCGGCCGCTTTGCGACGGCTTCTTGGGCCGCATCGTTGGCCGCCTTGAGTTGCGCAAGCGTATGTCCCGGCTGCTGCGGACTCGTCATCAGCTCGAGAGTTGTTTGCGCCAAAGGGAATTGACTGGGACGGCCCGCGAGCCGGTCAAGTAATGCCTGCGAAAACATGCTGACATCGTGAGCCGTCGAGAACACGCCGGCATGCCCGGCCACTCCACCCATGCGCCGCGCCGTCGTGTCCTGCACGGTGCCCCGAAGCAGGTGATCGAGATCGGGATTTTTAGTCGGATCAGCTCTGCCCTCTTCGTCACGTGCCGTCGGTGCGATGCGCGGCAAGAGACCGATGCTCCATGTGCCCGCGGGACAGGCGTCCGCCGTCCTGTCTTGCGGCGCGGGAGCCCAGGTGATCGCGGCTCCCAACGTCGCGTGCGAACCACACGCTTGCGCGGGTGGAAGGTAGTGGGTGTCTTCCATGCCAAGCGGCTCGAACACGTGTCGCTGAACGTATGCGTCCAGGGCCTCACCGGTGACCTTTTCGATCAGCGCGCCAAGCAGGATGAAGTTGATATCGGAGTAGCGGAAGCCGCCACCGGGAGTCGACTCCAGCGGCGTGGTGAGCGCACGATGAATCCCCTCCTCTTTGTCGGCATGGTCCAGTCCCCACGGGTCCCCCAGGTTGACGTCCCCAGTTTCGCCGGAGGTGTGCGTAAGGAGCATCCGAACGGTCACTGCCGCGCGGCGCGGATCGTTCGCAGTGTTGAAGCCGGGGAGGTACTGCTGCACGAGATCGTCGAACGCAACCTTGCCCTGCTCGTAGAGCTGCATGACGGCAGTCGCGGTTGCGAGGCTCTTCGTTAACGACGCCAGGTCGAAGATCGTGTCCTCGGTCATCGGCTCCGCAGGGGCAGGCAAGCCGTCCAGTCCGGGTTCGCCTGCAAGCTTGCGCGAACCGTAGGCCTGGTGGAACACGACCTTGCCACCGTGCCCGATGACAACCACCGCGCCCGGCAGCTTGTTCGACGCAATCGCATCGTTGATCAGCTTGGAGACCTTAGCGAAATCAACTGCGGGAACCGGGTCGGGCGGTTTGACGACTGTCGCGACGTCCGGTCTGGGAGCGGGGGTGCTTGCACCCAACACCGGACGTTCCGCGTCGCCCCTCGAACAAGCCGTGGTTATCGCAAGCAAAGCGGACCCGGCGGCGATGGCGGTTCGCATCGCACCGCGGAAGCCCGCGGCGACCGGTCGATTCATGGTGGAGCTCATCTCGTTAATGCGATCTTGTTTTCGGATCTCGACGCCGTCAAGAGAGGACGACGAAACGCGTCCCGCGGCCCCGCATCACGCCCGTATCGTGAGGGCGATGTGCGAGCCTGCGCCCGGCCGGCCCCATGAATCGCCGGCCGTTGTCAGCCGCCGCCAGCTTTTAGGGGTGGCCGGCAGCGTGGGGCTGGGGTCCCTGATCGGCGGCAAGCCACCTTCGGCCCCACCTCCTGCCGCGACGTCGACGACCAGCGTCAGCCTGACCGCGACCACTTCGGCGTTGTTGCTATGCCGAGACGCCTGGGGCGCGCGACCGGCCCGCTCCGGAGGGAAGCGCCACACCATCACGCGGATGACCCTCCACCACGAGGCTGTCGTCCTTGGCGACAACCGCAATGCCCCAGCGCACCTCCGACAGGATCAGCGGTACCACCAGGATCAGCACGGGTGGATCGACATCGCCTATCACGTCGGCGTCGACCGCAACGGCAACATCTACGAACTCCGGAGCACCGAGATCGCGGGCGACACCGCGACGGACTACGACACAACGGGTCACTTCCTGGTCCTCTGCGAAGGAGACTTCGATCAAGAGCCTGTATCGGAGGCCCAGATTCAGGGGGCAGCTCGCGCGTTCGCATGGGCCGCCCAGAATTTCCGTATAGCGAGCGCCACGTTGGCGGGCCATCGGGACATGGCCCAGACGTCTTGCCCTGGTGGAAACCTGTACGCCCACCTTTCCTCGGGCGACCTGAAACGCCGCATCGACGATCTGCTGGCCGCGGGCGGCGTGGACCTCCAGCGCTTCTGCGGATCCGACGCGGCCGCACGAGTCGCCGCAATCGAGGCGGGCAACTGACCAGCCCTCACCGCCGTTGGTCCCGGGTTGTCCGGCGGCAACCGACCGCAGCCGGAATTTTTACAAGTGCGGTTGTGTAAAGGCTGGTCGCACGTATAGAATTCTGGGGCGTTACTACCTCAATTCGGCTGGCCGTAGGCGTCCGGAATTGGGTGTAAGTCGGACGGGAAGCTGGCGTCCGCGGCACACATGCCGATGCAAGCCCTTTCAGAGCCAGAAGGCCCCCATGAAACAACTGTGTGACGACCTAACCCAATTCGCTATCCAGGTGCGTCAGATCGGATATTTGGTCAACGGCGGCGTCGGAGAGCGGGAATGCCTGGATCTCAGCGCACGCATGCTCGCCGCGGTTAAGCAGGCTCAGGCCAGGACCGCTCAGCTACAACCGAATTGATCGCGAGCGTGAGGTGTGCAGCCCGGGTGGGCCACCTCATGCAGGACGTCGTCACCGGACGTTATCCGGAGCCGCCGGGCTCGTGGGACTCGTTGGGGTCGTAGAAGCCGTTGGGCTCACGGGGCTCGTTGAGGTCGGAGGACTCGTTGAGCTCGCGGAGCTGGTAGGCCGCACCGGGCTCGTCGGGCTGGTAGGGCTCGTAGGACTTGTCGGGCTCGTAGGAGCCGTGGAACTCGTCGGGCTCGTAGGAGTCGTGGGCGTGGTACTGGCAAGGCCTGGGCCTTCACCGCACCAGTCCGCCACATCTTTCGGGTACTGCTCGAGCGGTGGAGGACAACGCTGCCCCGGCGGGAAATTGGCGCCCGCGTTGAGCAGATCGCAGGGCACGTAGACCTGCTTGCCCTTGGGAGTGTTGGTCAGACACTTCGTCGGCGGCTCGCCATGGGCCTGGACGGGAATGATGGCCGCCGCCACCACCGCGCCGAGCGCCCAAGCAAGACGGCGATAGGTCATGAGAGCTCCTCGTGATGCGGTGTCGGGCGTGCACAACGTGAGATCGCCGTCGTATGACGCTACAACCGGCCCGCGGCGAATGTGGCTGCCTGGTTTGTCATTCCCGACTGAATGTACTGACCATGCGGTGCCATGCTCACACCGCGCGTGCAAATCGGATCCCCGGGCATACACATGTCGATCGTTTTCGCGGCGTATAGCGGGCCAATGGTGGGAAGCGCGCCGGCCGCCATCGTCCGCGCGAATGTGCCCGATGCCGACGGATTTCCGAAGACGGCGACGGCGGCGACATGATTGGCGACACCGGGTGGCATCTGCGTGGTGATGACGTCGACCACGGCCGCACCTTGGGAGTACCCACCGAGGACCACCCTGGTGTTGGGACAGTTTGCCGCGATGGACTGGACATGAGCGCTCGCGTCATTGGCACCGGCAGCGATGGAACTACGGAAATTGTTGGTGGCGGGGTAGTTGACCGGATAGACGCTGACAGTCCTCCGTCCTACTCGCGAACGCAGCGAATCAACAAATGACTGTCCGACCCCCCCGACGCCAGGGGGCTCGGTGGTGCCCCGGGCGAACACCACGTCGACGTCGGAGCAGGGAGCCGCGGTGGCGGATGGCGGGGACGAGGCGGCGGTCAGCGACGCCCACGCTGCAACGACAGCCGCACCGAGCAGACCAGAAATCGGACGTGCGGTCACGGCTTGCATGTCATGTTGTCGCTTCGAAGACGATCTCGGAACGACCCTTTGGGCCGCCTTGACGGCCCGGGCGCGCCGGTCCGACGATGAAAGCTCATGGTGGTTGCCCTTGGTGTAGTCGCCGCCCGGCTGGCAGCTCTCACACATAGGAGCAACGACGCCGGTCCTAGGGGACACTTTTTCCGCCGCCTACGACGGGGCGACGTCAGCGCGCGAAGTTCGGGTGGACGCCGACCGTCCAGGCCGATCCCGCAACAGCACGTAGGTGCTCCCATTCGTGCGCGTGACACGCCGAAACGACGCCACAGGGTGAGCTGAGACGATCGATGTTGATGAAAAAGAAGCTGGCCAGGCCTTGGTGGTGCTGACCAGCTAGTTTTTGTGGACCTGCCGGGAATCGAAACCGACGCTCTACCAGTCATTTTGGCGCGTGAATTCTCGATTCGGTCCATTTCGGTCCCGTTCAGTCCTGCTCGTTACCTGCCGTTTCGTTTTCGAGTCTTGACGGCGTCAAGACTGGTCAATGCGGTGAGTCGCCGGGCGCGGGTGTGCCGAGACGAACGCCATCACCAAGTCGCGTAGATAAAGACCCCGGCGGCGTGGTCGCAGGTCACGGTCGCCGCTGTCCATCGGTCGGCCAGCGTGCGTTAGGCGCTTCAATCGGTGCCCTTGGTCCTTCGGCTTGCATCTGTTCGACCCTGACAATGAGGGTCGCCCTGAGTGATCCTGCCGGTGAGTACATAGCCGATCAGAAGCGAGCTGAAATGTTGCGACCACCGCGTCGCGGGATCGTGGTAGGCGTTGATGGCTCAACAGCGGGACAGGCTGCCGTCCGGTGGGCGGCCCATCGAGCCGCGCTGCGGATTGCGCCGCTGACTCTGGTTCATGTCGTCGACACCCCCGCACCAGGGTGGTCCCAGGTCCCCGCGCTGACCGGCTTCAGGCGATGGTCCGAACAGCGCGCACACGAATTCATCAACTCCGCGATCAAAGTCGCCGAAAAGAGCACCGGCGAGCATGGCCCGGTGCAAATCGATGGCAAGGTGTTTCATTCGAACGCCGTCCCGACGCTCGTCGGCCTTTCCAAAGAGGTGGAGATGGTCGTGGTGGGCTACCGGGGGTATGGCGGCACGGTGGTCCGCAACTTCCTCGGCTCGGTGAGTTCGGGATTGGTCTACCACGCGCATTGCCCAGTCGCCGTGATCCACGACGACGAACCGATGGTTGGTGATGTCACACGGGCGCCGGTCCTGGTGGGCATCGACGGCTCGCCGGCGTCGGAAGCAGCGACTGCGATTGCATTCGACGAAGCGTCCCGACGAGGTGTCCGCCTAATCGCCCTGCACGCCTGGACTGATCTGCGGGTTTCCGACTTCAAAGAAATGTTCCCCACCTTAAATTTGGAGGCTCAGCTATCCGAACAGGAGGAGACGCTTGCTGAACGGCTAGCGGGTTGGCAGGAACGCTATCCCGAGGTGGGGATCCGTCGCAGAATCGAAATCGGTGACCCCGCAAGTCCGTTGATCGAGGCGTCCGAACGGGCGCAACTGATTGTGGTCGGCAGCCACGGTCGCGGCGGGTTCGCTGGCATGTTGTTGGGCTCTGTCGCAGCGGCTGTCGTCAACAGGGCCAAGATCCCGGTGATCGTGGCGCGTCATTCTTGACGGCGGCCTTGTCGGTTGGCTTAACCAACAATCTTGATGAGTTGACGGGAAAAGAGAATGGCCAGGGCTTGTGGCCCTGACCAGTCATTCTCAGTGGAGCTGCCGGGAATCGAACCCGCCCCAAAAAGCGCCTTGAGCTGCGGAAACGCTGAATTTTGCTACGGCCAAACGACGCGAAAGTACGCGAAAAGACCTGCGGATACGCCAACGGTGTTGATGGCATCAACACGCCGCAACGACTGTCAGTCACCTACCTGGCTTCGTCGTCGATAAACGGATGGGCCAAGCGTGAGCCAATCCGCATCCTTCCTCGCGAGGGGTATGGGATCCCAGAGCAAGATAGTGGCTAGCCTGCCAGGTATGGTCACGTCGCCTGCCGTGCTCACCGCCCAGGAGTTCGAACTGCGGAGGCAGGTTCGCGCCTTTCTGGCCGAGACGCTGCCCTGGGGAACATTCGAGCCCGGCCTCGGGATGGGGGCCGAGGTCAATCCGAAGTTCTCCGCCGCGTTGGCCGAGCGCGGCTGGATCGGCATGGCGGTCCCGGCGCGCTACGGCGGTCGCGACGCCACCGCGGTCGACCGCTT
This sequence comes from Mycobacterium sp. 852002-30065_SCH5024008, assembly GCF_001665645.1. Taxonomy (NCBI): domain Bacteria; kingdom Bacillati; phylum Actinomycetota; class Actinomycetes; order Mycobacteriales; family Mycobacteriaceae; genus Mycobacterium; species Mycobacterium sp. 852002-30065_SCH5024008. Next base: position 22,935 of record NZ_LZSZ01000127.1, read on the forward strand.
TGTCGTCGTCGAAGAGCTGCTGCGCTGGGGTGCCCCGGTCGGGCATCACTGGGTGGCCGACCGACAGATCGCCCCGGTGCTGGTGCGTTATGGCACCGAGGAACAGAAGCGGTGGCTGTTGCCCCGAATCTGCCGCGGAGAGTTGTGTTTTTGCATCGGCATGAGCGAGCCGGACGCCGGCAGCGACCTCGCGTCGGTGCGCACGCGCGGCGTGCGCGACGGCGACGACTGGCGGGTGTCGGGCGTCAAGCTGTGGACGAGCAACGCCATGCGCGCCGACTTTATGATCGCCCTGTGCCGAACCGGGGAGGGCGCCCGGCAGCAAGGACTGAGCCGATTCCTGATCGACATGTGCAGCCCCGGCGTGACGGTCAGGCCAATCCCCTTCCTGAACGGCAGTACCGAGCATTTCGCCGAGGTGGTCCTTGACGGCGTGCTGGTGTCGGACGAGATGGTGATCGGCGAGATCGGGCAGGGCTGGGCGCAGAACGCCAACGAGTTGGCCTATGAGCGCAGCGGCCCGGACCGGTGGATCTCGACATTCCTTCTCGTTCAGGAGTTCATCCGCGAATGGCCGGGCCTGGCCGCCAGTCCCGCCGGGAGTCGGCTGATCGGCGAACTCGCGGCCCAGTACTGGGTGCTGCGCCGGCTTTCGCTGGCCGTGGCCAGGGCGATCGACGCGGGCGAGACGCCCGCGGCCGACGCCGCGCTCATCAAGGAGATGGGCACCCGGTTCGAACAGGAGGTGGTAAGCGCGCTGCGGGAGTTGTTGGACCGCGAGCTCGTCTGCGGGCCGCAACCATCGTTGTTCGAACGGTTGTTACGCCGCGCCGTGCTGGACGCGCCGTCGTTTACCATCCGGGGCGGCACCAATGAGGTGCTGCGCTCGGTCGCCGTCAAAGGTCTCGCATGAGCGACAGCGAACTGTACAGCGCGGCCGCCAAGCTGTTCGCCGCACACAGCCACGATGCCGACGAGGCCGAAGCTACCGGCTGGGCGCTACAACTTTGGGAAGCGCTGCAGCAGAGCGGTTTCAGTGACGTTCCCATCCCCGAGGAGCTGGGTGGCGCGGGTGGCGACGTTGCCGATGCGGTCCAGTTGCTCCGGGCCGCCGGAGCGCACGCGGCGCCGGTCCCCCTGGCCGAGGCCGGCCTGGTCGGCGGTTGGCTTCTGTCGTCCGCAGGTCTCGCGCTGCCGCAGGGTGTTCGCACGGTACTTCCGCCAGCGGCGACGCTGCGTCTCGACGGCGACCGCCTGTTCGGGACGGTGCCCGCCGTGCCGTGGGGTCACCGCGCCGAGCATCTCATCGGACTCGTCGACGGCGTCGTCGTTCTCGCACCCGGACCGGCAACACAATCGGGCGGGCCGGCCGTCAGCCGCGGAGTCAACCTCGCCGATGAGCCCCGTGACACAGTGGTTTTCGAGGGTGTGCCGGTAACGGCACGTGCCGACGCGCCAGATGCCGTCACCGAAGAATCGCTCTGGGAGCGCACCGCGCTCGGACACGCCGCGTTAATGGCCGGCGCGATAAGTGCCGTCGCGGCAATGACTTTGCGGTACAGCAGCGAGCGTGAGCAGTTCGGGCGCCCCATCGGTCGTTTCCAGGCCGTGCAAGCCCATCTGGTCACCATCCACCAGCAGGCCGCCGTGGTCGCATCGGCCCTCGACGGAGCGGTCGAGGCGGTCGGACTCGGCCGGGGTGGCTTCGAAATCGCTTGCGCCAAAATGCTTGCCAACCGGGCGGCACAATTGGTGACGGCGGCCGCCCATCAGACGCATGGCGCCATCGGTATGACGAAGGAGTACCCGTTGCACTATCTCACCCGACGACTCTGGGCCTGGCGGGACGAAGCGGGAGGGCATCAGCGCTGGGCGGACCAGCTCGGTGCGGCTCTGGTCGCCTGCGGTCCCGACGCCCTCTACCCAGCGATCCAGTCAGGATCGGAGGTAATGCGGTGAAGCGACTGCAGCGCCCGGACGGGGTCACGCTGGCCTATCAGGTGCACAACCCTCAGGCGCCCCGTGTGCCGCTCTTGCTCACGCACGGTTTCGGCGCGACCTCGGGCATGTGGGACCGCAATGTCGATGCCTTGAGCGCCGATCGGCCGGTGATCGTCTGGGACATGCGCGGCCACGGCAGCAGCGACGCACCTGACGACCTGGACCGCTACAGCGAGCAGATCGCCGTCGCCGACATGGCGGCCGTTCTCGACGCCGCGGGCGCCGAGCGGGCCGTGCTCGGCGGAATGTCTTTGGGCGGCTACCTATCTCTCGCATTCCACCTCGCCCATCCGGAGCGGGTGGCCGCGCTGGTGCTAGTCGACACGGGTCCGGGCTACCGCAACGACGAAGCCCGCGACAAGTGGAACGCGTGGGTGGAACGACGCGCCCAACAGCTTGAGCGGGGCGAAGCGGCGACCGATTTCTCGGCGGAGGTCGCGCAGGCGGTGCACGAGCATCCGGAGGGGCTGCCTCGCGCCGCCCGCGGTGTGATGGCTCAAAAGGACGCCCGCGTGATCACATCGCTCGACAGCATCACGGTGCCCACGTTGGTGATCGTCGGCGCCAAGGACAGCGACTTTCTGGCTCCGGCCGACTACATGCATCGCAAGATCTCCAATTCCCGCAAGGTCGTCATCGAGGGCGCGGGGCATGCCGCGAACATGGACCGGCCCGAGATGTTCAATGCCGCCGCGCGCGAACTACTGGAGCAGTTGTGAGCATTCCGGATGTCACCGTCGAATTCACCGACCACGTGGCCATGGTGGAGATCCATCGGCCCCCGAACAACTTCTTTGACACCGCGTTGATCAAGGGCATCGCCGACGCTTACGAGCGGCTGGACAACGAGGCGGAATGCCGGGCGATCGTGTTGTGTGCGGAGGGAAAGCACTTCTGCGCCGGCGCCGACTTCTCCCGGCCCGCCGGGGATCGTTCGTCACCCGGCGAGCTTTACGCCCAGGCCATCAGGTTGTTCCGCGCCGGTAAGCCGGTTGTCGCGGCGGTGCACGGCGCCGCGATCGGCGGCGGTCTCGGGCTTGCCCTCAGCGCGGACTTCCGGGTGGGGGCACCCTCGTCGAAATTCGCGGCCAACTTCAGCCGGCTCGGATTTCATCCCGGCTTCGGGATCACCACCACGTTGCCACGTGTCGTCGGCCAGCAAAAAGCACTCGAATGGATGCTCACCGGTGAGCGGTTTGGTGGTGAAATCGGTTATGCAGCAGGGTTGTTCGACGAATTAGCCACCGATGGTGACGTGCGCCCGGCGGCGATTCGGTTCGCCGAGCGTATCGCCGCCGCGGCTCCCCTGGCGCTGACAAGCATCCGTGCCACCATGCGCACCGGACTCGCCGAGGCCGTCGCCGCGACCATCGCACGCGAAGTAGAAGAGCAGACGCGATTACAGGCGACCGCCGACTTCCGCGAGGGTGTGACCGCAGCGGCCCAGCGCCGCGCTCCGATGTTCACCGGCCGCTGAAGGTCCTTGAGAAGGGTCCAGCGACATTCAGCGACGTAACGTCGGCCTAGAAGTCCGCAAGTCCAAGATCAGCCGGAAGCAGGCCACGGAAATACTCCATCGAAGCAAACGGCCGACCGATGGCCAGCCCTGGAAGCTCACCCATGACGATGCCGTGTTGGTCGACAACAACGAATTGCAGCTACTCGTCGACCCCAAGAACGCGGGCGCCGAGCGACCTATCCTCGTTGCCACGGACGAGGGCGGACGGCGCCACCTGCGCTGACCTTCCAAGGCCTGCGCGTGCGGGATTTCGGGTACACATGCTGGCCACGCTTGACGGAGCCCGATTGGAGCTGGAACGTCGGCTGCTGGGGTATCTCCGTTTCACCCAGGTACGGATACGCGTGGGTGTAGCCCGACTGTTCTGCCACCGACCGTATCCGGCTGCGGCGGGTTGCGTAATGAAAGTTGTTACCGCGGGTTACCGTGGTGCCGTGCCTGATTGGTGCGGGTGCTCAGCGCCATCACCTGTTTCGCGCCGCAGTGTCCTCAAATACGTTGCGGCCGCGCCCGTTATGCTGGCTTTGGGCACGGCCTCCTCGGGGCTGGCCCAATCCCCGAGCGCGAAGGCGGATCCCGTCCTGGTCGCGGCGGTCGAAGCGCCCGGCCAGGCCCCCAACATCATCAGCCGCTCCCAGTGGGGCGCCGACGAGTCGATTCGCAGCCGAGCACCGATGTACGACAACGGAATCAAGGCAGGCGTCGTGCACCATTCCGCGGGGGTCAATGACTACGCGCAGCAGGATTCGGCGGCAATTGTGCGGGCGATCTACACCTACCACACCAGCACCCTGGGCTGGTCGGACATCGCCTACAATGCGTTGGTCGACAAGTACGGCCAGGTATTCGAGGGCCGATTCGGCGGGATGACGAGAGCGGTTCAGGGCACCCACACTGGCGGGTTCAACCGGAACACGTGGGCAGTGTGCATGATTGGCGAGTTCAACGCGGTGGGCCCTACGCTGATTCAGGTACGCACCGTCGGGCGCTTGCTCGGGTGGCGGCTGGCCATGGATGGCATCGACCCACAGGGCAATGTCGCGTTGACATCGGACGGGGGCCCCTACACCCGTCACCCGCAAGGCGCCGTCGTGACCCTGCCCTGCGTTTTCGCCCACCGCGATGTTAGCGACACTGATTGCCCCGGCCACCTCGGATATGCCTTGATGAACCAGATTCGCGACATTGCCGCGCGGTTCAATAGTCGCCCCCGCGCCCAGGATCTGGCGCAGTCGCTACAAGGTACTGCCATCTATGACCGGTGGCAGGCGATGGGCGGCATGAACAGCGCACTGGGCGCACCGACGTCGCCGGAATCGCAAGGGGCCGGAGCAACGCGCTACGTAATCTTCGAGAAGGGGGCGATGTACTGGTCACCGGCCAGCGGGGCCCAACCCGTCACCGGCGCCATCTACGCCGCGTGGGGCGCCCTCGGCTACGAACACAGTGCACTGGGACTGCCGACGAGCGCCGAAATCCAAGAGCCCCAATGGGTCGTCCAGAACTTTCAACACGGCACCCTCAACTTTGATCGTGGGAACGGGGCAGTCGCAAGCGTGATCAACGGTGTCGTTGGTCTGGTGCCGCCGCCGTCAGCGGACGGGCCGACTGTCCAGCTCGAGCGGTTTTCGCCGGCGCGCAGCCGAGTTTGACCGGCCGCCTGGTATGAATGAGCATCCCTCGATCACACCCAATTTGTTATAGAAATCGGGCCGCAATCTCAGGACCGCGACGGCGGATACTCAAGGCGTGTCAGAGCGCCCACGAAGTTGGACGAAGGTCGCCAGGCTGGCGGGTTACTGCCTGTTGGCAGGCGTGATGGCGGCGGCATTCACGTTTCCGCGCCGTCGGCACTATCGGGTTGTTCTTTCAACCGCGCCTCTGACGTTGTCTCCGGCGCTAGCGGCTCGAGCGACGGTGAACCTATCCAAGAAGTCGCACCACTCCAGCTGATCGTGGGTCTGGATACCAGCCCCGCGGAGTTGTCACGAACCCGTCCTTACGACCATTCAGTGACGTTGCGAAACCGAAACGTCAACGGACTCATGCCGGTTCCTCACTGGGCCAGCTGAAGGGTCTTTCGACATTTAGAGGTGCGTACCTCTGTCACTGCGAGCTGAGACGTGCGCGGGCCGGTAGGGGCGGCGCTGCCGACAGCAGACCGTCGACACCGCCTGGCGGCTGATGAGGTCCTCGGACTTGCGTTATTGCTGCGGATGCGCAGACAGAGCGGTTGTCACATCGCATCATTGATCCACACGTATCGGAGATGTTCAAAGACGAGGGGCATGACCATGGCCGATCCGACATGCTCAACGCACGGGTGGAGCATCTTAAACTCGGCTCAATCCCATTCGGCGTTCGCAGGTGTTCTCGCGGGCTTCGCTTTCACCGCTGCTGTGATCTATATGGGGAGCGCAGGACGAGGACCTGACGAGAACACCCGCGACGGGCGCGCTATTGCGCGCAATGCCGCCGCTAGAAGTCTGCAAGAGGTGCAAGCTATCGCGTTATTTACCGCTTCTTTCATAGTTCTCGGACTAGACAGCTACCTCTTCAGTGTGGTGGCGGGTAATCGGCCATTCCCGGGTATTGCGCAGCCACCTGAACCTTGCGGTCGCGTCTGGAGTCAAGCATTGATAGCGAACGGCATGCTCGCAGTCGGAGCTGTTGCTATGGTGTGCAACATCACCACGCTGTTTCTATCGCAACAGTTAAATATCAAAGACGAGAACAGTCGCCATTACCTACGCTTCTTCTTGATCAGTCTCACAGGTGCCGGGATGCTGGCCATAATCCTGTTCCTGGGTCTGACGTCGGTTGACTACCTGGACGTCGTGTACGACCACCGCGTTTCCTGGTGGTTCGCCGTTGCGCTGTGGGTTGTTACGTTAGGCAACATGGGAGTTGCCATCTATTTTGGTTCTCGCAGCTATGTGAGGAAACCCGCTTTAACCCATGCGGATGGTCAAAATATTAAACCGGCGAACCGCTTGAAGATGCCTACTTACCTCATTGTTGTATATGCTGGGGTTGGTCCCATCTCGGCTGCGGCGGCGCGGTTCCCGAATTGGCCTGAAAAACCGATTACCTGGGTCGTTGTTGCTTATTGTATACTCGGGCTGATATTTCCTGCGGCAATCGTCGTTTGGCTAGCTGACGCGGTATTGCCTGGGAAACCACCAGGCACAGCATCTGAGCATCCCAGACACACCATCTGAGCATCCTCGGCCCGTAGAGCACCAGGTTGGTCGGCCTTGCCTCAAGAGGATTTCTGCCGTGCTAAAGCGCCTTGCTACTCACCCGGGCTTACTTTCCCTCTTCAGGTCCGTATCCCGGCTCGGCTGAACGCGTTTCGGTTCACCCGGCATCTTCGGAGTGCCACCGTCCTTTCTCAGTGGAGCTGCCGGGAATCGAACCCGCCTCAAAAATCGCGCTGACCAGCAGGAATGCGGAATTTCGATACATGAAACGACGCGAAAGTACGCGGAATGACCTGCGCGTACGCCCAAAGCGTTGATGGCATCAACACTGGTCACGGTTCGCATAGGTAGGCGGCGCGCCTCGGGGTGGGCAGAGGTGGGATCGGGTGAGGCCCGACCGAAGATATGGGCGCCCGCACCGGCGCCTACGCGGTGCCGAAGGCAAAAACCGTTGTCGAATCGTAGGTCTGGCCCGGGTTGAGCGCGGCGGTCGGGAAGTTCGGATGATTCGGCGAGTCCGGGTAGTGCTGAGTCTCCATCGTGAATCCCGCGCCCTGCCGGTAGATGTGCCCGCTGGTGCCCGTGAACGCCCCCTCGACGAAGTTGGACGTGTAGAACTGCACACCGGGCTCGGTTGTGGAGACAGTCAGGGTGCGCCCCGTCTGCGGGTCCTCGGCGCTGGCCGCTTGCACCAGCCCGGTGTTGTTGCCGCGGTTGATCACCCAGTTGTGGTCGTAACCGTGGGCCAGCAACAGCTGCGGGTCATTGGCGGTGATATGCGCGCCGATCGCGGTCGGTGATGTGAAATCGAAGGGTGTGCCCTTCACCGGGGCGATCTGCCCGGTCGGGATCTGTGTGGGGTCGGTTGGCGTGTAGTTGTCGGCATGGATGGTGACCTTCTGGTCGTAGACGTTGAGCGTGTCCTCACCTGCCAGGTTGAAGTAGCTGTGATTGGTCAGGTTGATCACGGTCGGCGCATCGGTGGTCGCGTGGTAGTTGATGCGCAGTTCGTTTTTCTGGTTCAGGGTGTAGGTGACGGCTGTCGTCAGCGTCCCGGGATAGCCCATTTCGCCTGCGGGACTTATATATTGGAGCTTCAGGCCCACGCTGTCACTATCGTTCTGCTGGCCGGCCTGCCATACCTTGGTTTCAAAGCCCGCGGTGCCGCCATGCAGGCTGTTGCCGTTATTGTTGGTCGGCAAGTGATACTCGTTGCCGTTCAACGAGAAAGCTCCCTTGGCGATCCGGTTGCCATAGCGGCCGATGATCGCGCCGAAATAGGTCTTGGCGGAGCCCGTGTTGTTCAAGTAGCCGTCCAGGGTCGGAAAGCCCAGCACCACATTCCCGACATGTCCGGCGCGGTCTGGGACCTCAATCGACTGAATGATGCCGCCGTAGGTCAGGATTCGCACGCGAATGCCGTGCCCGCTGGTGAGTGTGTAGCGGCTCACCGCGGTCCCACCCACCTGACCGAACGGCTCGCTGGTGATTGATGGCGGTTCTGCCGGTATCGATGCATTGCCGCTGTGCGTGGTGGAGCTGCATGCCGTCAAGCCCGCTACACCGGCGATGGGGATCAGTTGAAGTAATCGTCTGCCGCGCATGGGCGCTCCTCGCACTCGTACCGAACTACCTGCAGCGCAGTATTGCCGCCAGTGATGAAGTAAAGGATCGTCCGTTCGGAGCAACGGGTCGAAGCATTCGATCCAGACAGACGAAAGGACCGCCGAGCGGCGGCCCTTTCCAGTGGAGCTGCCGGGAATCGAACCCGGGTCCTACGGCATTCCCTCAAGACTTCTCCGTGCGCAGTTCGCTATGCCTCTGCTCGGATCTCCTGGTCACGCGAACCAGCCAGGATGACGATCCCAGTCGCTGTTGGTGTCCCGATGAGTCCCGCGACCGAACTCATCGGTTGATCCCTCTAGCTGACGCCAGGGTCCGGGTCGAGGGCTTTCCCGGTCTGACGGACTAGCTGTCGCTTAGGCAGCGAGAGCGTAGTCGCGCTGATGTGAATCGGCGCTTATATGGTTGCAACGACGCTTACGGTGGTCTCTTGCCTGCACCGGCACGCTTCCCTTGATTCGATGCGCGAAGTCGAAACCGTTCAGCCCCTCGCATCCCCGCCGATTTTCGGCAGGACAATCTATGGTACGCCGCTATCAACGCGCGGCAACGGAGTTGTGTTCCGGTCCGCCGCTGCGATCAGATCACGAAGTTCAGCCGCTCGACGACCTGGGCGGCCACATCCTTGTCACCGCCGAGGTCGATGTCCTGCGACCGGGACGGGCACATCGGCCGCCCGCCGGCGAGCCGGGTGAACTGCAGCCCGTCCAGCCGGATCGTCACCGTCGGCTCCTGTCCGCCGAAGTCGTCGACCAGCTGGGCGCGGCCATCGACGCTGACACGGATGCTGCGGGAAAGCGGGCCGGTCAGCTCGAACAGGACCCGCGAACCCTCTGGCGCTTTGGCCCGCTTGCCCACCACGTAGCCCATCGTGCCGGCGATCTCGTCGAGGGAGAGCTGCGACGCGGCCCCGACAAGCTGGTCGTCCGACGGCGGCCGCCGCAGCGCCTCGCGGATGTCCTGCTCGTGCATCCAGCAGTCGAACACCCGGACCCGCATGAACCGCCCGTAGCTCTCCGGACCCACCGGCGTCAGCGTCACGGCGTCCCACTCCTCGCCGGACATGCCCGTCAGCGCCTTGCGCCGGTCGTCGGTGATGTCCTTGAACCGTTTGAGCACGTCCGCACCGGATTCGGCGGCCAGGTGACGCACCCAGCACTCGTTCATCACGCCGATGTCGTTGCGGACATGCTCGAGCGCCGAGACGTCGATGTCGGGTTGGGGCGCGGGCACGCCGGCGAGGAACGACTCGGTACCGATCATGTGCGCCACCAGCGCCTTGACGTCCCAACCCGGCAGCGGGCTCGCTGCCTGCCATTCCGCTTCCGGCAACGCGTCGAGCAGTGCGGTGATGTCGTCCCACACCGCGAACAGACCGGCGAGCACTTCGGACTTGTCGAGCTTGGTGACGGGGCGATCGGCCATGGTCGGATAGTAAGTTGATGGGTTACCTCATCGACAGGCGCGGCCGTCAGCTGGCGGCGATCATGGCCACGGATCCCATGGCCATCACCATGCCGAAGCCCTGCCAGCGGGTCAGTCGCTCGCGCAGCACGACCATCGCCAGCACGACCGTGGCCGCCGGGTAGAGCGAGATCATGATGCTGGCCAGCGACAGCAACCATGTGTGCAGCGCCAGCAGCATGGTCACGTTGGCGCAGATGTCGAGCACCGCGACGGCCCAGGCCAGCTTCAGCGGCTTCCCCCGCGGTGCCCGCAGGTTCTTGCTGGCCGCGGCCATCACGAAGATCACGACGGTGGCCGAGAGCCGGGCGAATACCAGCGGCCAAAGTTTGCAGGCGTGCGGCGCCTGATGGAGAAAGACCAGGTTCAGCCCCATCGCCGAGCCGGCCAGCAGCGTGAGCCACGCCACCTTCGGGGTGAACCGATACGGCGTGACACCTTGGGCGGTGGCCTCTCGGCTCACCAGCATGACCGCGATGAGAGCCAGCACGACGCCCACCGAGGCCCCCGGGCCCGGCCGCTCCCCCAGCGCCACACCGACCGCTACCGGCACGGCGGCGTTGAGGACCGCCGCCAACGGTGAGACGACCGAGATGGGGCCGGCGCCCAGCGCGGCGAAGAACGCCCACATGCCGACGGCCATCCCGACGCCGTAGAGGCAGCCCCAGAAGACGGCGCCGCCCGAAATCGGCCCGCCCACGGCGAGCGCCAGCGCGCCCAGCAAGAATGTCTCGATCGGATAGACCACCAGCATCACGCGCAGCGCGGCTACCCGTCGAGCGGCTACACCGCCCACAAAGTCGCTGACGCCGTACGTAACGGCCGACAGCTGGGCGTAAGCGGCCCCGATCAGTTCATGCCCTTGGCTCGGCGACCCAATTCACGGACCACTTCGCGCTGGGCATCGCGGCGGGCCATGTCCTGACGTTTGTCGTGTGCTCGCTTGCCGCGCGCTAACGCGAGCTCGACCTTGACCTTTCCTTCGGAGAAATACAGAGACATCGGCACGAGGGCGAGGTTACCATCTCGTATCTTTCCGACCAGGCGGTCAATTTGTGCCCTATGTAACAACAACTTTCGATTGCGACGGGGCTCATGGTTGGTCCAGCTACCGTGCTGATACTCCGGAATGTGCAAGTTGCGCAACCACACTTCGCCGTCGTCGACGGTTGCGAAGGCGTCGGCCAGCGAAGCATGGCCCTCGCGCAGGCTTTTCACCTCTGTACCCTGCAAAGCCACTCCGGCCTCGAATTCCTCGAGGATCGAATAGTTATGCCGCGCTTTGCGATTGGTGGCAATGATCTGTTTGCTGCCGCGCTTGCCGCCCGTCGCCTTGGCCCGGCCGGGATCTTTGGCCACAGCTACCGCCGGATGTAAAGGCGCAGCGTCGCGTAGGAGGTCAGGCCGGCCATCGACACGCCGAGCAGGAACAACCACGGCGAGATGTAGAGGATGTCGGCATAGTCGACCTTCGCGATCAAATGAGCTTGGTAGAACTGGCTTAGCGCGTTGTCCAGGAACCACGCCCGCACCAGGACCAGGCCGACGACCGCGATGGCCACACCGAGCGCCGCGGCCAGCATCGCCTCCACCAAGAAGGGCAGCTGGGTGTACCAGCGGCTGGCGCCGACCAGCCGCATGATCCCGATTTCGGTGCGTCGCGTGTACGCGGCGACTTGGACCATGTTGGCAATCAGCAGGATTGCCCCGACGGCCTGCACCAGGGCGACGGCGAACGCGGCGTTCCGCAAACCGTTTAGAACGGCGAACAGCCGGTCGATCAAATCCTTTTCGTTGAGGATGCTGCGCACGCCGGGCTGACCCTGCATCGCGGCATCGAACTCCGAATGTTGTTCGGGGTTGTTCAGCTTGACGATGAACGACGCGGGAAACGATTCCTTGCCGGCCACGTCCTTGAACTCCGGGAACTTCTTGATCGCGTCGTTGTAGGCGTCCGGCCGGTTGACAAAGCGCACCGATTTGACGTCTTGCCGAGCATCGATCTTGTCCCGCAGCGCTTTACACGGGCCGGACGCGCACGTCGCATCGTTGGCGGAGATGTCGTCGGTGAGAAACACCTGTGTCTCAACCCGGTCGAGATAGATCTCCCGCGAGTTGTCGGCCAACCGGACCACCAGCAGACCGCCGCCGAACAGGCCGATGGAGATGGCCGTCGTGAGGATCATGGCGGCCGTCATCGTGACGTTGCGACGCAGCCCTGTCAGGACCTCGTTGAATAGAAACCCAAAGCGCACTTAGCGGTCCATCCCGTAGATGCCGCGCTGCTCGTCACGGACCAGGCGTCCCAGAGACAGCTCCACGACGCGCTGACGCATCGAGTCGACGATGTGGTGGTCGTGGGTCGCCATCAGCACCGTCGTCCCCGTGCGGTTGATCCGCTCCAACAAATCCATGATGTCCTTACTGGTATCCGGGTCGAGATTGCCGGTCGGCTCGTCGGCCAGCAGCACAAGGGGCCGGTTGACGTAGGCGCGCGCGATCGCCACGCGTTGCTGCTCGCCACCGGACAACTCGTGTGGCAATCGGTTGGCTTTGCCGGACAGGCCGACGGTTTCGAGCACCTCGGGCACCACGCGGTTGATCGCGTCGGTCCGTCTGCCGATCACTTCCAGCGCGAAGGCGACGTTCTCGTAGACGGTCTTCTGCTGCAACAGGCGAAAGTCCTGGAAGACGGTTCCGATCACCTGACGCAGCTTCGGCACGTGACGACCGCGCAGCTTGTTGACGTGGAACTTCGACACCCGGATGTCGCCGGTGGTCGGGTTCTCCTCGCCGAGCAGCAGCCGCATGAACGTCGACTTGCCGGAGCCCGACGGGCCGATCAGGAAGACGAATTCACCCTTGTCGATTTTGACGTTGACGTCCTCCAACGCCGGACGCGCCGACGCTTTGTACTTCTTACTGACATGGTCCAGGGTGATCATCACGGCACGCCAGTGTAGCCGTGAATTTCGCTGGCGAGCCAAGTCAACTGGCTGGCGGCGGTGAACTAGGCGCCGGCCCGGGCCCCGGCTGCGGTAGCTGAGGCGGCGGTGCGGTGGCGCTCGTGCTGGGTGGGCAGAAGGGCGGCGGCAGCAGGCAAGGCAGCTGCGGCAGCTGCACCGGCGGCGTCGAGGTGGTCGTCGTCACCGGCGGCGGGGGCGGTGGTGGCGGCGGTGTGCTCGTCGGGGTCGACGGGTACGTCGCGGTGGGCGGCGGCTGCTGCACACGGCTGCGCGGCACCCAAGTGTAGTTGGGGTCGGGCACGAAACCCGGCGGCACCACTTGCTGCGCCGGCGGCTTGGGCGCCGGTTCCGGACGGTAGGTGTCATAGACCCACCACACGACGAAAAAAGCGACGATCAACACCAAGGTCGACGTGCGAACTCGCCCGCCGAACATGTATTGCGGCCAGCGACGGTCCGCATCGGAGTCCTCGCTGCGCTTCTCGAAGATGCTCAGGGTGAACTTCAACGCTTCTGCACCGCACCTTGCACGTCATTGTCGATTCGCTCTTCGGCGGCCTGGGCGGCCGGGACCGACGGGTCTTCCACCAGGCCCACCGTCGCGTCCGCCGCGGTCACGATGCCGACGCGGGCCAGCGCCCGAATGACCAGGACACGCAGTTGCCGGCCCGCCTCGAACTGCTTGCCGGGCAGGGTCCGGGCCACCAGTCGCAGGGTGACGGTGTCGACTTCGATGCTCTCCACGCCCATCACGGTGGGAGCGTCCAACAGCAGGTCCCCCAACAGCGGGTTGTCCATGGCGCGATCGCATTCCTGGTGCAACACCTCGTTGACCCGATTCAGGTCGGCGTTCGTGGACACCGGGATGTCCACCACCGCACGCGCCCAGTCCTTGGACAGGTTGACCACCTTGACGATCTGCCCGTTCGGGATGGTCAACACCTCGCCGTCCGGCGAGCGCAGCCGGGTCACCCGCAGCGTCACGTTCTCGACGGTGCCGCTGGCTTCCGTCGCGGAAACGACGGTAAGGGTGACCAGGTCTCCGAAGCCGTACTGCCTCTCGGCCAGGATGAAGAAACCCGACAGCAGGTCTCTCACCAGCTGCTGCGCGCCGAAACCCAGCGCGGCGCCGACCACGGTGGCCGGCGCGACCAGTCCCCCCACCGAGAACTGCAGCACGTCGGCGATCTGCATCATGACCCAGATGCCGATGAGCACCACCGACACCCAGGAGATCACCGACGCCATAGCCTGGCGGTGCTTCGAGGCTTCGGAGCGAACCAGCGCGTCGCTCTCGGCGAAGCCCAGGTTGAGCTGACGGGTCACCTGCTGCGCGACCCAGTTGACGAACCGGGCGGCCAACACTGCCACGATCAGCACCATCACGATCCGCAGACCGCGGGTGATGATCCATTGCCCGATGTCACCGCGCCAGAAGTCGTGCCAGCCCAGCGCCTTTATCGACGCGGTCGAGGCGAGAAGAGTTGTGTTAGTCGTCATCTTTTCGGTTGCGCCACCGGATTCCCGCTTCCAGGAACCCGTCGATGTCTCCGTCCAGGACGGCCGCCGGATTGCCGACCTCGTACTCGGTCCGCAGATCCTTGACCATCTGATACGGGTGCAGGACGTAGGAGCGCATCTGGTTGCCCCACGAACTGCCGCCTTCGCCTTTCAATGCATCCAGCTCCGCGCGTTCTTCGGAACGCTTGCGCTCCAACAACTTTGCTTGCAGCACGCGCATCGCCGAGATCTTGTTCTGCAGTTGCGATTTTTCGTTCTGGCAAGTCACGACGATACCCGTTGGGATGTGGGTTAAACGAACCGCCGAGTCGGTGGTGTTCACGGATTGGCCGCCGGGACCGCTGGAGCGGTAAACATCCACGCGCACATCGCCTTCCGGAATGTCGATGTGGTCGGTGGTATCCACCACCGGAAGAACCTCGACTTCGGCGAACGACGTCTGACGTCGACTTTGGTTGTCAAACGGGCTGATCCGCACCAACCGGTGGGTGCCCTGCTCGACGGACAACGTCCCGTAGGCAAACGGAGCGTGCACCGCGAAGGTCGCGCTCTTGATGCCCGCCTCCTCGGCATAAGAGGTGTCGAACACTTCGACGGGGTACTTGTGCTGCTCTGCCCAGCGGATATACATCCGCATCAGCATCTCGGCCCAGTCGGCGGCGTCCACCCCGCCGGCGCCCGACCGGATGGTGACCAGGGCCTCGCGCTCGTCGTACTCCCCCGAGAGCAGGGTGCGCACCTCGGTGGCCTCTATATCGGCGCGCAGCGCCTTCAGCTCGGCGTCCGCCTCGGCGAGCGCGTCCGCCGCACCCTCCTCGGTCGCCAGCTCGTAGAGCACCGGCAGGTCGTCGAGGCGTCCCCGTAACTCCTCGATCCGCCTCAGCTCCCCTTGGGTGTGTGACAACTCACTGGTCACCCGCTGCGCTCGGGCCTGGTCATCCCACAATTGCGGATCGGACGCCTCGTGTTCGAGCTTCTCGATGCGGCTGCGCAGACCGTCCACATCGAGCACCCGCTCCACCGTGGTCAGGGTGGAGTCAAGGGCGGCGATATCGGCTTGACGGTCGGGTTCCACAGCGGACAACGTTACCGGGACCCGCCAAGCGCATCGTCTCCCGGCGAGTGCTCAGGCCACGACCAGCGGTCATGCGTTTAGCATCAAGTCACGATCATGTGCACCCCGCGCTGCGCGCCGACAGTCCCCCGCGCGCTAACCGGGCACGAATAGAAGGTCGAGTATGCGCCCATACCACGTTGCAATCGTCGGCTCCGGACCGTCGGGATTCTTCGCCGCATCGTCCTTGCTGAAGGCGGCCGATGCGTCCGAGGACATCGATGTAGCCGTCGACATGCTGGAAATGCTGCCCACCCCGTGGGGGCTGGTGCGCTCCGGCGTGGCTCCCGACCACCCGAAGATCAAGTCGATCAGCAAGCAGTTCGAGAAGACCGCCGAAGATCCCCGCTTCCGGTTCTTTGGCAACGTGGTGGTCGGTGACCACGTGGAGTCCAGTGAGCTGGCCGAACGCTACGACGCCGTCGTCTATGCCGTCGGGGCGCAGTCCGACCGCGCGCTCAACATCCCCGGTGAGGACCTGCCGGGCAGTGTCGCCGCCGTCGACTTCGTCGGTTGGTACAACGCGCATCCCAACTTCGAGGAGGCGACGCCCGACCTCTCGGGCGCCCGCGCCGTGGTCGTCGGCAACGGCAATGTGGCGCTCGACGTGGCGCGCATCCTGGTCACCGATCCCGACGTGCTGGGCGTCACCGACATCGCCGATCATGCGCTTGAGTCGCTGCGGCCGTGCGGCGTCGAGGAAGTGGTGGTCCTCGGCCGGCGCGGCCCCCTGCAGACCGCCTTCACCACGCTCGAGCTGCGTGAGCTGGGAGACCTCGAAGGGGTTGACGTGATCGTCGACCCCGCCCAGCTGGAGGGCATCACCGACGAGGACGCCGCCGCGGTCGGCAAAACGGCCAAGCAGAACATCAACGTGCTCCGTGGCTATGCACAGCGCGACCCGCGCCCCGGGCACCGCCGGATCGTGCTGCGATTCATGACCTCGCCGATCGAGATCAGGGGCGAGGACAAGGTGGAACGCATCGTGCTGGGCCGCAACGAATTGGTGACCGACGAGAACGGGCGGGTGTCTGCCAAGGACACCGGCGAGCGCGAGGAGCTGCCGGTTCAGCTGGTGGTGCGGTCGGTCGGCTACCGCGGTGTGCCGACCCCGGGGCTGCCGTTCGACGAGAAGAGCGCGACGATCCCCAATACCGCGGGCCGGGTGGAGGGCAGCCGCAACGAATATGTCGTCGGTTGGATCAAGCGCGGGCCGACCGGTGTCATCGGCACGAATAAAAAGGATTCCCAGGACACCGTCGACACCCTGCTCGCCGATCTGGACCGCGCGAAAGAAGGAGGTCTGGCCGAGTTCCCCGAGGACCACGCCGGCAAGCTGGCCGAGTGGCTCGCCTCACGCCAGCCCAAGCTGGTGACCTCGGCGCACTGGGAGATCATCGACCGCCATGAGCGTTCGGCCGGCGAGCCGCATGGGCGCCCCCGCGTCAAGCTGCCCAACCTGGCCGAGATGCTGCGGATCAGCCACGGTTGATCAGGAGGCGACGGTGGCGAGCAGCTCCGGCACATCGAGTCCGGTCAGCCGGCGGTGCATGGCCCAGGCAATCCTGGCGGCCTGAACCTTCGCCCGGTCCGCGGCCGGTCCGCCGTACATGTCGTCGACTGTGTCGTGCCAGATGGTGAACCACCGCAGGAAGTGGCGGTTGGACAGCGGGGTCCGCCGGTGAATGTCCCGGTGCGCCTGCAGCGCACTACCGCGGTAGCGTCCCGCGCGAAAGAGCACCGTCTCCCAGAACTCACACATTGTCGGAATGTGTGAGTCCAACCCGACGGCGCGCAGTTCGGCTAACGGCTCCGCCAAAACCTCGTCGTTCAGCGCTTTTCCATAAAAGCGGCGCAGCAACGCCTCCACGTCGGCGCGGTCGATCAGATCCGCCCTCATTTCAGCCATCGCCACACCCTGGGTTCGTCACAGGTTGCTGCACCGGATCGCCAGCACGGAATGCGCCGCGTTGCAGGCCTGCTCAGCGGTATGACAGTCGGTGACCAGCAACTGGCCCGCTTCGGGGTGGGCGCGGATGTACTGCTCCACACTGCCGCGCACGATCGCGGACTCCACCCGGACATCGGGATACAGCCGCGTCCATCGCGCGAGCCGTCGACTCAATTGCGCTTGCGCCGAACGCGTTCCGTCGCCGGAATCGTGCGCTTCCTCACCCTGGCATACCCAGAGCGCGCGCAGTGTGGCCCCGCGCAGCCTCGCCTCTTCGAACGCGTGCGGCAGCACCATGCCGTTGCCGGCATCGACAACGACGCTGCCGACCTTCGGGGTTGCCGACCGCCTCGCCGGCTGATGGATCACGGCCACCGGGCACTGGGCCGAGCGGGCCAAGGAGGTTGCGACGGAGGTTTCGCCATGACAGGCATGGTTGAGTCCAATCGAGCCGATACACATCATGGCCGCCGACCTCGACTCCTCGGCCAGCTTGGTCAGCGGCCTCCCGCAAACAATCTCGGTTTCGACTTTGACGGGAACGCCGGTGGCGTCGACGGACCGATGGGCGTCGGCCAGCGCCGTCCGCGCGGCGGCGAGGCGCTTCTCGCAGGCCTGCGCGGTGGAGGCCTCCTGCGGATCGACGACAAAGACCAACCGCATCGGGATGTCCCGACTGGCCGCCTCATCGACCGCCCACAGAGCCGCCTGCCTCGCCGCCCTCGACCCGTCCACCCCTACGACGATTGCCGGACCCGGATAGCTATTGCTCATCGCGGTCTCCTCTGCTGAGCTGTACGCGGGGAACCTTCACGTTGCTCCGCCATGACGGTATGACCGGGAATGCCTCTGTCCCAGGGGCATTGGTCCCGAAATCGAGGCCATTGGCCCCTAGGGACCGGCGAAGGCGATGTTGGCTTTCCCACAGCACGACAACCGAATACAAGCTTGACGACGGGAGACTCGCAGATGGCCGCTCAACAGACCGCTCGACAAGCATCCTCGCAGCCCCTGGTAGGCAAAGGCTGGATTCAGGGCGTCGCCCTGGTGATGATCTTCGGCTTCCTGGTCATGGGCATCCTGGCCTACCGCACGTACTCGGCGTCGATGCCAATGCCGGACAAGGTCGTCAACGAGTCGGGCCAGCTGCTGTTCACCGGCGACGACATCACTCGCGGGCAGGAGCTCTACCAGACGCGCGGCCTCATGGAATACGGCTCGGTGCTGGGGCATGGCGCGTACCTGGGACCCGACTACACCGCGGAATACCTGCGGATGGCGACGCAGGACGTCGGCGATCAGCTGCGGGCGCAGGGGGTGGCCGATCCGCGTGACCGGGTGGTCACCGAATTCCGCACCAACCGCTACAACGGCACCACCAAGACGTTGGTGTTCACCGACCGGCAGGCCGCGGCGTTCGACCACATTCAGCGTCACTACGCCGCCTTCTTCGGCGAGAACTCGACCAAATACGGGCTGCTGCCCCAGATGATCACCGACAAGGCGCAGATCCACGACCTGACCGCGTTCTTCGCGTGGACGGCCTGGGCGGGCGCGGCCGAGCGCCCCGGCCACAAGTACAGCTACACCAACAACTGGCCGGCCGAATCACGCGTCGACAACGGGCCCACCGCGCCGGTGATCGTGTGGTCGGCGCTGTCGCTGATTGCGTTGCTGGGCGGCATCGGCGTCATGTTCGCGGTCTACGGGCGCTGGAGCCAGAAGGTCGGCTGGCACGGTGCGGAGTCGTCCACGCTTTCCTTCCACCAGCCTGGCGAGGTGAGCCTGACGCCCGCGCAGCGGGCCACGATCTGGTTCTTCGCGGTCGTGTCGGTGTTGTTCCTGGCGCAGACGCTGCTGGGCGCGGCGGCCGAGCACTACCGGGCCGACTTGTCGAACTTTTTCGGGCTGGATCTGGCCCGGGTGCTGCCGTACAACCTGGCCCGCACCTGGCATGTGCAACTGTCGCTGTTCTGGACCGCGGCGGCTTTCCTGGCCGGTGGCATCTTCCTGGTGCCGTTCATCGCCCGCCGCGAGCCGCGCCGTCAGGGCTTGCTAGCCTACGTGTTGCTGGGCGCGGTCGCGGTGGTGGTGTTCGGATCGCTGATCTGCGAGGCACTCTCCATCTACGGAGTTATCCCGCATGGGCTGCTGTCCCAGCAGTGGGAGTATCTCGACCTGCCGCGGCTGTTTCAGATCTTGCTGATCATCGGCCTGTTCGTGTGGATTGCGATCATCTTCCGGGGCATGCGTGCCCGGCTCAAAGGCGAATCGAAGATGAACATGCCGTGGTTGTTCTTCTTCTCCGGGCTGGCGATCCCGGCGTTCTACACCGTCGGGCTGTTGGCCAGCAGCGGCACGCATTACACCGTCGCCGAGTTCTGGCGGTTCTGGGTGGTGCACCTGTGGGTCGAGGACTTCCTCGAGCTGTTCACCACGGTGATGGTGGCCTACATGTTCGTGTTGCTCGGCGTGGTGCGCGAGCGGATCGCGCTGGGCGTGATCTTCCTTGACGTCATCCTGTACTCCGCGGGCGGGGTCATCGGCACCATGCACCACCTGTACTTCTCGGGCACCCCGGTGGAACACATGGCGCTGGGCGCGTTCTTCTCGGCGGCCGAGGTCATTCCGTTGACCTTCCTCACCGTCGAGGCGTGGGCATTCCTGCAGCTGGGTTCGCGGCAGCAGTCCGGCGACGCCAAGCCCTTCCCGCATCGCTGGGCGGTCATGTTTCTGGTCGCCGTCGGATTCTGGAACTTCCTGGGGGCCGGCATCTTTGGCTTCCTGATCAACCTGCCGATCGTGTCCTACTACCAGATCGGCACCGCACTGACCGCCAACCATGCCCACGGCGCGATGATGGGGGTCTACGGCATGCTCGCCGTCGGCCTGGCCATGTTCGCGTTCCGCTACGTGATCCCGGCCGACAAGTGGCCGGAGAAGCTGGCGCGAACCTCGTTCTGGTGCATGAACATTGGTCTCGCGTGGATGGTGTTCGTGACTCTGCTGCCGCTGGGCGTCCTGCAGCTCTACCACTCGGTCAACGACGGCTACTTCGAGGCACGCTCCCTGGGCTACATCACCAGGCCCGGCAACGCCGTCCTGGAAT
Source organism: Mycobacterium sp. 852002-30065_SCH5024008 (assembly GCF_001665645.1). Lineage (NCBI taxonomy): Bacteria > Bacillati > Actinomycetota > Actinomycetes > Mycobacteriales > Mycobacteriaceae > Mycobacterium > Mycobacterium sp. 852002-30065_SCH5024008. Next base: position 43,406 of record NZ_LZSZ01000127.1, read on the forward strand.
GGCTCCGGCTGCCCGGCGACGTCATCCTGATCGTCGGCGGCGTGCTGCCGTTCGTCTGGATCGCATGGACCGCCTTGCGGAATTTCCGGACGGGTTCAACGGTGCAGGAGTTGCCCGAACATCCGCTGTATGTCGAAGTCCCGACCCAGCCGGAGACCGGTGCCGCGGTGTCGGCGAAGGACTGACCGGTGACTCAGCCGGCTGCCTCCGTATGGCTGATCGCCGGGTATTCCCTTGCCCTACTGGCCATCGGGTGGAGTTTCGACTCGATGGCCCGACGGGCGTCGGCGCGCGCGGCCCGTTGGCGCACAGGCCAATTCACCTACCGGCCCGACCATGACGCCTGGGTATGTCCACAGGACCACTGGCTGTGGCCGACTTCGTTCGATCCGCGGCACCGGGTCATGCGATATCGCGCCCAACCGGTGGTGTGCAACAGCTGTCCCGTCAAATCCAGCTGTACGACGTCCGATCACGGCCGGGAGATCAGCCGCGAGGTGGACCCGTGGCCGCACTCGGATGCTGGGCGGTTCCACCGCGGGATCGCCTGCTGCGTGGCCGCCTTCGGAATCGTGTTGCCGCTGGCCATGTTGGTCGCCAACCACTCGGGTGCCGACGTGTTGGTCTTGACCGGCACCATCGGGGTTGTCGCACTGCTCGGCCTGCCGCTGGTCCGCCACTTGTGGAACACCCCGTCCAATGCGCCGGAGCACCTTCCGCACCGCACCGCGTTCGAGGACCAGGCGGCCGCCGCGATAGACAGGTATTCCACTCGCTGGGGCGGCTGGGAAAGCAAGGAGGGCAAGCCAACATGACCACCGTTGTGATCGTCGTTGTCGCCGGGATTGTCGCGCTTGCCGTGCTCGCGAGGTGGTCGCTGGCCGTGCTGCGCGAGTACGAACGCGGAGTCGTCTTCCGGATGGGGCATGTGCGCCCGCTCTACGGTGCCGGGCTTCGTCTCCTTATCCCCTTTCTGGACAAGATGATCCGCGTCGACCAGCGGTTGGTGACGCTGACCATTCCCCCTCAGGAGGTGATCACCCGCGACAACGTGCCGGCCCGGGTCAACGCCGTCGTCATGTTCCAGGTGATGGAGCCGCTGAAAGCGATTCTGGCGGTGGAGAACTACGCGGTGGCCACCTCCCAGATCGCCCAGACCACGCTGCGTTCGCTGCTCGGCCGCGCCGACTTGGACACCCTGCTGGCACACCGGGAGGACCTCAACAGCGATCTGCGCACGATCATCGAAAAGCAGACCGAGCCCTGGGGCGTGCAGGTCCGCGTCGTGGAGATCAAAGACGTAGAGATTCCCGAGTCGATGCAGCGGGCGATGGCCCGCGAGGCCGAGGCCGAACGGGAACGCCGCGCGAAAGTCATCAACGCCCGCGGGGAACTGCAGGCCTCCGAGGAGCTGCGTGAAGCGGCGGAGACACTCTCGAAGAGCCCCGCCTCGCTGCAATTGCGTTATCTGCAAACGCTGTTGGAATTGGGCGCGGACCAGAATTCGACCGTCGTCTTCCCGCTGCCGGTGGACATCATCACGCCGTTCTTGCGGCATCCGGAGGCACTGCAGGGCATCGTCGACAACTTCAACAATCGGCGGTGAATCCCGCCGCCGCGGCGATTCCCTGAAGCGCGCCCCGGAAATCAGCGCAACGCTATACCCGGGGCATGCGCATCGCAGGTTTCAGCAGGCACCCCGACCAGCGGCCATCTCACACGCACCGCGCACATGCTCTGCCCGGGCGACGAGTTGACCGGATCGCGAACCGGCGTGCCCGGCATGCCCGGCCTCCCAGGGGGCACCGTGTGGCGGGCCTCGGGAGTCGTCCCGCGCTACGGGTCCGCATCACGGTGATGGCGCGGCCGCCCGCCGCCGGCTGACGCCGCTACACCGGGGGCGGCTCGGGCGGGGCCAACCTCCAGTTGTCCGGATTCTTCGGCGAGTACACCACCGGAAACAACTGGCCCATGGTCGGCCATTGGTCGACGTCGACGGCCATGCGCTGATACACCGCGTGCTCGCTGACGGTGGGCCCGTTGATCACACCGGCGATGGTGACGAACTGTTCACCGGTGGCCTGCGGGCGCGGACTCACGCCGGTGACCAGCAACGTACCGTTCAGCACCTCGCCGCGGGGGCCGCGTGGCAGGAAGCGCTGGGCAAGAGCAACCGCCAAGACGGCGACCAACAGGAACAGCACACCGAATTCCCACACGTCGCCATGGTAGGGCCGTGATAGGACTGCGTCATGAGCCGGGACGATCTGACGTTGGCGCTGACGCTGGCCGACCGCGCCGACGCGCTGACGTCGGCGCGGTTCGGGGCACTCGACCTGCGCGTTGACACCAAGCCGGACCTGACCCCGGTCACCGACGCCGATCGCGCGGTGGAGACCGAGCTGCGCGAGGCGCTGGGCCGTGAGCGGCCGCACGACAGCATCGTCGGCGAGGAGTTCGGCGGAACCACCACTTTCACCGGACGCCAGTGGATCATCGACCCCATCGACGGCACCAAGAACTTCGTGCGCGGCGTGCCGGTCTGGGCCAGTCTCATCGCGCTGCTCGAAGACGGTGTGTCCACGGTCGGCGTCGTCAGCGCCCCCGCTCTGCAGCGTCGGTGGTGGGCGGCGGGCGGCGAGGGCGCCTTCGTCGCGGTCGACGGCGCCTCGCCGCGCCGGCTCTCGGTTTCCTCTGTGACACAACTCGATTCGGCCAGCCTGTCGTTTTCCAGCCTGTCCGGCTGGGCGCAGCGCGGCCTACGAGAACGCTTCATCTCGCTGACCGACGCCGTGTGGCGGGTGCGCGCCTTCGGCGACTTTCTCTCCTATTGCCTGGTGGCCGAGGGGGCGATCGACATCGCCACCGAACCCGAGGTGTCCGTTTGGGACCTCGCGGCCCTCGACATCCTGGTGCGCGAGGCGGGCGGGACGCTCACCGGTCTGGACGGCGTCGCGGGACCGCACCGCGGCAGCGCGGTGGCGACCAACGGGCCGCTGCACGCACTCGTGCTTCGCGGCCTCGATGCCGGCGGTCTGTGAATTAGTTAACAACTGTTCTCTGTGATCTTACTCCGGAGTAAGATAGGCTTATTCGCACTGCCCCAACTACTACAGGCTGCCGACATGACCGACACTGGTTCCGGTTCAACACAGAGTTCGAAATCCGCCCGCTCGCGTCGCAAACGAAATGACCAGCAGAGCGGGATCGGGCTGCAACCCCACAAGCGCACCGGCGTCGACATCGCCATCGCGCTGCTTACTCCGCTGATGGGCCAGGAATTCCTGGACAAGTACCGTCTGCGCGATCCGGTCAACCGGGGGCTGCAGTACGGCACCAAGACCGTCTTCTCCACCGCCGCCGCCGCCTCCCGCCAGTTCAAGCGGCTGCAGAATCTGCGCGGCGGACCGACCCGACTCAAGTCGAGCGGCAAGGACTACTTCGACCTGACGCCCGACGATGACCAGAAGATGATCGTCGAGACCCTCAGCGAATTCGCCGAGGAGGTGCTGCGGCCCGCTGCGCACGACGCCGACGAGGCGGCGACCTACCCGCCCGACCTGATCGCCAGAGCCGCCGAGTTGGGCATCACCGCGATCAACATCCCCGAGGACTTCGACGGCATCGCCGCCCACCGCTCGAGCGTGACCAACGTGCTGGTGGCCGAGGCGCTCGCCTACGGCGACATGGGTCTCGCGTTGCCGATCCTGGCCCCCGGGGGCGTGGCCGCCGCGCTGACCCACTGGGGCAGCGCGGACCAGCAGGCCACCTATCTGCACGAGTTCGCCGGCGAGAACGTTCCCCAGGCCTGCGTCGCGATCGCCGAGCCGCAACCGCTGTTCGACCCCACCCGTCTGAAGACCACCGCGGTGCGCACACCGAGCGGCTACCGCCTCGATGGCGTGAAGTCGTTGGTCCCGGCGGCGGCCGACGCCGAGTTGTTCATCGTCGGAGCGCAGCTCGACGGCAGGCCCGCCCTGTTCATCGTCGAGTCGTCGACGAAAGGCCTTACCGTCAAGGCGGATCCGAGCATGGGTATCCGCGCGGCGGCCCTGGGCCACGTCGAGCTGTCCGGCGTCACGGTCCCGCTGAGCGCGCGGCTGGGCGAGGACGAGGCGACCGACGACGACTACTCGGAGGCCATCGCGCTGTCCCGCCTGGGCTGGGCGGCGCTGGCGGTGGGCACCTCGCACGCGGTGCTCGACTACGTCGTGCCCTACGTGAAGGAGCGCGAGGCCTTCGGCGAGCCGATCGCGCATCGTCAGGCCGTCGCGTTCATGTGCGCCAACATCGCGATCGAACTGGACGGACTGCGGTTGATCACCTGGCGCGGCGCGGCCCGTGCCGAACAGGGCCTGCCCTTCATTCGCGAGGCGGCGCTGGCCAAGCGGCTGGGCGCCGACAAGGGTATGCAGATCGGCCTGGACGGCGTGCAGCTGCTCGGCGGCCACGGCTTTACGAAGGAACACCCGGTCGAGCGTTGGTATCGCGACCTGCGGGCCATCGGCGTGGCCGAGGGCGTCGTCGTCATCTAACTCGTCATCCAACTCAAAGCTGAAAGACCAATCATGGCAATCAATCTGGAACTGCCCCGCAAGCTGCAAGCGGTGGCCGTCAAGACCCATCAGGGCGCCGCGGAGCTGATGCGGCCGATCGCGCGCAAGTACGACCTCAAGGAACACGCCTACCCGGTCGAACTCGACACGTTGTACAACCTGTTCGCGGGCGCGTCGGAATCGATCGAATTCGCCGGGGCCGACAACCTGGGCGACGAGAACCAGGACCGGGACCAGAACCACAACGGCGCCAACATGGCGGCGCTGCTACAGACCCTGGAGGCCTGCTGGGGCGACGTCGCGATGATGCTGTCGGTCCCCTATCAGGGCTTGGGCAACGCGGCCATCTCCGCCGTGGCCACCGAAGAACAGCTGGAACGCCTGGGCAAGGTGTGGGCGGCGATGGCCATCACCGAACCGGGCTTCGGCTCGGACTCGGCGGCGGTGTCGACCACCGCGAAGCTGGACGGCGACGAGTACGTGATCAACGGCGAGAAGATCTATGTCACAGCCGGTTCGCGCGCCACCCACATCGTGGTGTGGGCCACGCTGGACAAGTCGCAGGGGCGTGCGGCGATCAAGTCGTTCATCGTCCCGCGCGAGCACCCCGGCGTCACGGTCGAACGGCTCGAACGCAAGCTCGGTATCAAGGGCTCCGACACCGCGGCGATCCGGTTCGACAACGTCCGCATCCCCAAGGAAAACCTGCTGGGGAATCCGGAAATCGAAGTCGGCAAAGGCTTTTCCGGCGTGATGGAGACTTTCGACAACACCCGGCCGATCGTGGCCGCCATGGCCATCGGGGTCGGTCGCGCCGCCCTGGAGGAGATCCGCAAGATCCTCACCGAGGCCGGGGTGGAGATCTCCTATGACAAGCCGTCGCACGCTCAGAGCGCCGCGGCCGCAGAGTTCCTGCGGATGGAAGCCGACTGGGAGGCCGCCTACCTGCTGGCGCTGCGGGCGGCGTGGCAGGCCGACAACAGGATCCCCAACTCCAAAGAGGCGTCGATGAGCAAGGCCAAGGCTGGCCGGATGGCCAGCGACGTCACCCTCAAGACCGTCGAATTGGCGGGCAGCGCAGGCTATTCCGAGCAATCGATGCTGGAGAAGTGGGCGCGCGACTCCAAGATCCTGGACATCTTCGAGGGCACCCAGCAGATCCAGCAGTTGGTGGTCGCCCGCCGCCTGCTGGGGCTGTCGTCGGCCGAGCTCAAATAGCGACCGCGTTCAGCTGCTCGCGCACGTCACCGTCGAGGTCGATGGACGCGACGTCCAGGTTCTCCTCGAGGTGCCGCACCGACGACGTTCCCGGGATCAGCAGCACGTTGGGCGCCAGGCTCAGCGTCCACGCCAATGCGACCTGCGCCGGCGTGCGCCCCAGCCGCTCGGCGGCGTCGACCACGAGTTGGTGGGTGAGCACCGGGTTTGGCCGCATGAAGGCGGCCCCCAGGGGGAAGAACGGAACGAACGCGATCCCGCGCGCCGCGCACTCGGCGAACACCGGCGCCGACTCGCGCTGAACCAGATTGAACGCGTTTTGCACACAGGCGATTTCGGTGCGCTCGCACGCATGCAGTAGGTGTTCGCGGTTGACGTTGCTCAGCCCGATGCCGCCGATCAGCCCCTCGTCGCGGGCCTCGATCATGACCGACAGCTGGTCGTCGAACAGCTGATCCGGCCCGTCGCTTTCGAACACGCGCAGGTTGACCGCGGCCAGCTGGTCGACACCGAGGGCACGCAGGTTGGTCTCGATGTCGCGCCGCAAGTCGGACGGCGCGTCGACCGGCAGCCAGCCGCCGCTGCCGTCGCGACGCCCGCCCACCTTGCTCACCAGCGCCAGGTTCTCCGGATAGGGATGCAACGCCTCGCGGATGAGCTCGTTCGCCACGTCGGGACCGTAGAACTGGGCGGTGTCGATGTGGTCGACGCCGAGTTCGGGCGCCCGCCGCAGCACGGCCAGCGCCTCGTCGCGGTCCCGGGGCGGCCCGAACGCGTTCGGACCCGGCAACTGCATGGCGCCGAAGCCCACCCGGGAGACCGAAAAACGACCGAGTGGAAAGGAATCCATACCGTGAGGTTAGCGTCGAGGCATGGACACGTTTCAAGCGCTCGTTGCTCGCGAAGATGGCGACCGGATAACCGCGTCGGTCGAGACTTTGAGCCAGTCGGACCTGCCGCCCGGCGAGGTGACGATCCGGGTGCTCTATTCAAGCGTCAACTACAAGGACGCGCTGGCGCTGACCCCCGGCGGCGGCGTGGTGCGCAGCTACCCCGTGGTGCCGGGTATCGACCTGACCGGCGAGGTCGTCGAGTCGCAGTCACCCGAGTTCGGTGTCGGCGAGAAGGTGCTGGCCCACGGGTACCAGATCGGCACCGGCCACCACGGCGGCTACGCCGAATACGCGAGGCTGCGGGCCGACCAGGTCGTCGCCCTCGGCGCGTTGAGCCCGCACGAGGGCGCCGCGATCGGCACCGCCGGCTTCACCGCCGCGATGAGCGTGCAGGCGCTGATCGACCGGGGCATCGAACCCGGCGCCGGGTCGGTGGTCGTCACCGGCGCCTCCGGCGGTGTCGGCTCGGTCAGCGTGGACCTGTTGGCCGCCAAGGGCCATCGGGTGGTCGCCTCGACCGGCAAGGAGGGGGCGGCCGGGCTGCTGAAAGAGCTTGGCGCCGCAGAGGTTATCGGGCGGCTGCCGGAAGACCCCGACGCCAAACCTCGGCCGTTGGCCAAGGCGCGCTGGGCGGCCGCGGTGGACTGCGTCGGCGGTGCGACCCTGGCCGACGTGCTCAGCGCCGTCGACTACGGCGGTGCGGTGGCCTGTAGCGGCCTCACCGGTGGCCCGGGATTGAAGACCACGGTGATGCCGTTCATCCTGCGCGGCATCGCGCTGCTCGGGGATGGATTCGGTGCAGATGCCGATCGGCCCGCGCCGCAAACTGTGGGCGCTGCTGGGCGATTCGTTGCGGCCGCGCCATCTCGACGCACTCACCAGCGACGTCGACATCAAAGATGTGCTCGATGTGCTGGATCAGGTGCGTGCCGGCAAGTTCACCGGGCGGGCGGTGGTGCGGGTCGCGGGCGGATTCTGAGTCGGCAGTAGGCTGACCGACCATGCGAGCTGCACGGGTGATTCGGCTGGACGGTCCGGACGCGATCGAGGTGGCGGAGGTCGACGAACCCTCGGGTGACGGCGTGGTCGTCGATGTGCACGCCGCCGGTGCCGCCTTCCCCGACGCCCTACTGACCCGGGGCCTGTACCAGTACCGCCCCGAACCGCCGTTCGTGCTGGGAGCCGAGATCGCCGGTGTGGTGCGTTCGGCGCCGGATGGCGCACACGTGCAGGCCGGCGATCGCGTCGTCGGACTGACGATGCTGTCCGGCGGCATGGCCGAGGTCGCGATCCTGCAACCCGACCGGGTGTTCAAGCTCCCCGACAACGTGAGTTTCGAGGCGGGCGCCGGCCTGCTGTTCAACGACCTCACGGTGTACTTCGCCCTGACGGTGCGCGGCCGGCTGGCCCAGGGCGAGACGGTGCTGGTGCACGGCGCCGCCGGCGGCATCGGGACATCGACGCTGCGGCTCGCATGGTTGCTCGGGGCGTCGCGCACCATCGCGGTCGTCAGCACCGAAAAGAAGGCGGACGTCGCGACCGCCGCCGGGGCCACCGATGTGGTGCTGGCCGACGGGTTCAAGGACGCGGTCAACGAACTCACCGGCGGCCGCGGCGTCGATGTCGTGCTCGACCCGGTCGGCGGCGACCGGTTCACCGACTCGCTACGCTCGCTCGCCCCCGGCGGGCGGCTGCTGGTCGTCGGCTTCACCGGCGGCGACATTCCCACCGTCAAGGTGAACCGGTTGCTGCTCAACAACATTGACGTGGTCGGCGTGGGCTGGGGCGCCTGGACGGCGACGCATCCGAACGCACTGGCCGAGCAGTGGGCCGGATTGGAGAAGTTGCTCGCCTCGGGTCAGTTGGCTCCGCCCAATCCGGAGGTCTATCCCCTGGACGACGCCGCCGCAGCGGTCGCGTCCCTGGAGAATCGCACCGCCAAAGGCAAGGTCGTGGTGCGCGTCCGCGACTGACGCGATGGGCAGTTGATCGGCGACACATAAGACGTCAGCGAAGACACGCCGCATCGGGTCGCAATGGATTATGTCTCGCGGACGGGCGCCGGCCCTTGTGCGGCCCGGAAACAAAAAGTAATGTCACTTTCAGTTTTATCCGCGTCCGAGCCGGAGGTCAGCCATGGAATCCTTCGTCCACTTGCGAAAAGGGAAGACACCGCGCCGCCTGCACGCCGACCTCGACGGGCTCAAGGACGACGAGCTGGGCCGGGGCGGATTCACCGGCCGAACGGCGAACCTCTACCGCCGCCACGACCCCACCGCCTACCGGTCGGTCGGCCCGCTGCGGCCCGTCGACGTGCTGGCCGGTGAGCTCAAGCCCGGCGACGCCACCGAAGCCGGCGGCGGTCCCCTGCTGATGTTCAGCAACGCCGACTGCCGAATCCTGTTGAGCCGCCGCCACGAGCCGATGCCGTTCTACACCCGCCACGTCGACGGCGACCTGCTGTGCTTCGTCCACCAGGGCGCCGGTCTGGTCGAAACGGAGTTCGGGCCACTGCGCTACTCCGACGGCGACTGGGTCTACATCCCGAAGGCGTGCACCTGGCGCCAGGTGCCCGACAGCGAAACCACCCTGCTGATGGTCGAGGCGACCGACGAATTCCGGGTGCCGCCGGCCGGGCCGCTGGGCCGCCACTTCCCGTTTGACCCGTCGCAGATGACCATCCCCGACCCGGCACCCATCGACCCGGATCCTTTCCAAGACGGCAGGGACGAGTACGAGGTCCGGCTCATCCATGAAGGCGGCCCCACAACGCTCTTCTACCAACACAATCCGCTCGACGTCGAAGGCTGGCGTGGCGACAACTTCCCGTTCACGTTCAACATCGCCGACTACAACGTGGTCACCTCCGACAGCGTCCACCTGCCGCCGACGGTCCATCTGTTCATGCAGGCCACCGGCGTCTACGTGATGAATTTCCTGCCGAAGCCCGCCGAAGGCGTCGCCGGCACCGAGCGCACACCGTGGTATCACCGCAATGTCGACTATGACGAAATCGCCTTCTTTCACGGCGGCTCGCTCTACGGCATCCCGATGCCGCCCGGCCTGATTTCCCATGCGCCGCAAGGCGTCCACCACGGCGCACCGGAGAAGGCGCGGGAACGGGCGCGCCGCAAGTTCGACGATTACTCCCGCGTCGATTGGCAAGTGATCGCCGTCGATACCCGCCGACGCCTGACCCCCTCGCCCGAGGTGCTGGCCCACGACCTAGGACAACACTGACCATGACGACCCGCCACGAATACGAGCGAATCCCCTATCTCGTTGCCTTCCAGAACAATTCCGCCGTCCGCGACGTCTACGGTGGCCTCGCCGAGATCACGGTGCTGGAGAGCTACCTGCTCAGGCCGGTGGACAAGCCGTCGGACACCGTGCTGGTGTTCATGCACCCGATCGGCGGCGGGGCCTACCTGCCGATGATCAACGCGCTGGCCCGGGCAGGCCATCACGTCATCTACTGCAACAGCCGGTTCCGCGGCACCGACTCGGCGCTGCTGATGGAGAAGGTGGTAGAGGATCTCGGCGAATGCATCAAGGACGCCAAAAAGCGGCTGGGTTACGAGAAGGTGGTGCTGGCAGGCTGGAGCGGCGGCGGCTCACTGTCGGTGTTCTACCAGCAGCAGGCCCAGCACCCCACCATCACCTCGAGCCCGTCCGGCGACGGCCCCGACCTGACCGCCCTGGACCTGATCCCCGCCGACGGCATCATGCTGCTGGCGGCGCACATCAGTCGGCACGGCACGCTGACCGAATGGCTCGACGCGTCGATCCTCGACGAATCCGACCCCACCAAGCGCGATCCCGAGCTGGATCTGTACAACCCGGACAACCCGAACCAGCCGCCCTACAGCCAGGAATTCCTGGCCCGCTACCGCAACGCACAGATCGAACGCAACCGGCGCATCACCGCGTGGGCTAAGGGCAAGCTCGCCGAACTGAAGGCCGCCGGACGCCCGGACGACGAGTTCTGTTTCGTGGTGCAAGGCACCATGGCCGACCCGCGTTGGCTGGACCCGACCGTCGATCCCAACGAACGCACCGCGGGAACCTGTTACCTGGGGGATCCTCAGGTGGTGAACATGAGCCCGGTCGGGCTGGCCCGCTTCTCCACGTTGCGCGGCTGGCTGTCGCAATGGAGTTACGACGACGCCCGCGGCGACGGGGTGGCCTGCGGCGCCGACATCGCCGTCCCTGCGCTGGTCATCGGCAACCTGGCCGACGACGCCTGCACGCCCAGCCACACCCGGCGGCTCTTCAACGCGATCGGGCATCGTGACAAGGAGATGCACGAAATCCCCGGCGCCACCCACTATTACGCGGGCCCCGATCAGCGCGACAAGCTGCGCGCGGCCGTCGACATCGTGACCGACTGGCTGGCCCGCCACGACTTCGCGGACAAAGAATGAGCGCACCGGCAACGGGACCGCTGGACGGGGTCCGGGTGCTCGAGCTGGGCACGCTGATCGCCGGCCCCTTCGCCGGGCGGCTGCTGGGCGACATGGGCGCCGACGTCATCAAGGTGGAACCCCCCGGCGCCCCGGACCCGTTGCGCACCTGGGGCCAGGCCGAGCTCGACGGGCAGCATGTCTTCTGGACGGTGCACGCGCGCAACAAGAGAGCGATCACCCTCGACCTGCGCCGGCCACGTGGCCGCGAACTGTTCTGCGACCTCGTCGAGAAGTCCGACATCATTGTGGAGAACTTCCGCCCGGGGACGTTAGAGAAATGGGACCTGGGTTACGACGTGCTGAGCGCCCGCAACCCGGGCATCATCCTGGTTCGGGTGTCGGGGTACGGCCAGACCGGCCCCGACGCGCACAAGGCCGGGTATGCCTCGGTGGCCGAGGCGGCCAGCGGGCTGCGCTATCTCAACGGTTTCCCCGGCGGCCCGCCGCCCAGGCTGGCGCTCTCGCTCGGTGACACCCTGGCCGGCATGTTCGGCGCCCAGGGTGCCATGGCCGCGCTGTACCGCCGCAGCATCACCGGGCGGGGCCAGGTGGTTGACGTCGCTCTGACCGAATCCTGTTTGGCGGTCCAGGAATCCACCATCCCCGACTACGACGTCGGCGGCGTGGTGCGCGGGCCGTCGGGCACCCGGCTGGAGGGCATCGCGCCATCTAACATCTACCGCAGCGCCGACGGCTCGTGGGTGGTGATCGCCGCCAACCAGGACACCGTCTTCGCCCGGCTGTGCAAGGCGATGGGCCGCCCGGAGCTGGCCATCGACGACCGGTTCGCCACGCACGTCGCCCGAGGCCGCAATCAGGACGAACTCGACGAGATCATCGGCGCATGGGCCGCGGAACGCCAGCCGGGCGACATCATCGAAACCCTCAGCGCCGCAGGGGTGATCGCCGGGCCGATCAACACGGTCGCGGAGGTGGTCGACGACCCGCAGCTGCGGGCCCGCGGCATGCTGGTCGAACACTTCGATGAAAGGCTCGGGCGGGACGTTCTGGGGCCGGGCATCGTGCCGGTGCTGTCGGAATCGCCGGGCCGCGTGCGCAACGCCGGGCCCGCCCGTCCGGGCCAGCACAACGACGACGTCTACATCTGGCTGCTGGGCAAGACCGCGGCTGAGCTCGAGGAGCTACGGGCCGAGGAGGTGCTGTGACGCACCGGCGACGATGCAGTGGGGGCACCTCCCGCTTGCGGGGGACGAAGCGATGAGGAGGAGCGGTGCCGATGACTAGGCACGTGGTCATTCGCGAGGTGGCGCTGCGCGACGGCCTGCAGATCGAAAGGCCGATTCCGTTGTCGGCCAAGCTCGAATTGCTGGCCGCGGTCGCCGCGACCGGGGTCCGCGAGGTGGAGGCCACGGCGTTCGTCTCGCCGTCGAAAGTGCCGTCGATGGCCGACGCCGCCGAGCTCGCCGCCCACCTGCACGACTACCCCGACATCGAGTTCTCCGCCCTGGTGGCGAGCCCGAACGGAGCTAAGCGGGCCGTCGCGGCGGGGCTGCGCTCGATCGAGTACGTGGTCGCCGCCGACGACACGTTCAGTCAGGCGAACGTCGGGCGGACCAGCGCCGAGGCCACCAAGGTGATCGACGAGATCGTTGCGATCGCGCACGACGGCAACATCACCGTCGAAGTGGTGATCGCGACCGCGTGGGACTCACCGTTCGAAGGCCCCACCCCGCCCCAGCGAGTGCTCGACATCGCCTCGGCCGCCCGCGAGCGCGGCGCCGACCGCCTGTCCATCGCCGACACGATCGGCACCACCACCCCGGGGCGCGTGAGTTCGCTTATCGCGCAACTGCGTCCGGTGATCGGCGACCTACCTCTGGGCGGGCATTTCCACAACACCCGCGGCTCCGGGCTGGCCAGCGCCTACGCCGCGGTCAGCTCCGGGGTGACCCGGCTGGATTCCTCTGTCGGCGGGCTGGGCGGCTGCCCGTTCGCGCCGGGTGCCACCGGCAACATCGCCACCGAGGATCTGGTGTACCTGCTGCGCGACAGCGGCATCGATGTCGACGTCGACCTGCACGCCGCCATCGCCGCGGCGGACGTCGCCAAATCCGTTGTCGGCCACGATCTGCCGAGCGCCCTGCTGCGGGCCGGCGACCGGATGCGGACCTGATGCCCGCACCGGAGGCGCGCACCGCCAAGGGCCGCCAGACCAGGCAGGCCATCGAGCTGGCCGCCCGAAAGCTGTTCGCCGAGCGTGGCTTTCACGGGACCACGCTGGCCGACATCACGTCGGCGGCCGGCAAGTCGCCCGCGGTGTTCTACCGCTATTTCGCCGACAAAGAAGACCTGCTCGCCGCCCTCGCGGAGTCCTTCCTGCACGATGTCGTGACACCGTCGGGGTTGAGTCTCGAGTTACCGGACTCTCCGGAGGACGACGCCTTCTTCACCTCGGTGGTCACCGGGTACTGGAACATGTTCAAGCAGAACATCGGCATCATGATCGCCGTGGCCCAGCTGGCCGCCACCCAGCGACGCTTCGCGGCCGTCCAGAACGAATTCCGCCGCTTCGGCATGGACATCGTCGCCGCCTCGGTCCGCCGCGCCCAGGAGCAGGGCTACGGAACCGAGCTCGACCCGCAACACACCGCGGCGGCCATCGCCCTGCTGTTCGAGAACTTCACCACCGTCTTCGTCGGTCCCTCCAACCTGGGCATCAAGATCAGCGACAAGGACGCCATCGCCACCCTGTCGACGATCTGGAAGAAAACCCTGTACGGCGCTTGAGCCCCTTCAAAGGAGATAACTGTGGATTTCACACTCCCCGAACACCTTCCAGGCCTGCTCGCTCAGATGGACGAGTTCATCGAGGCGGAGATCAAACCGCTGGAGCGTGACCACATCCAGTACTTCGACAAGCGCCGCGAACATGCCCGCACCGACTGGGACAACGACGGCATCCCGACGCGCGAATGGGAGGATCTGCTCGCCGAGATGCGCAGACGGGCCGACAAGGCGGGCTGGCTGCGGTACGGGCTGCCGGCGTCGCTGGGCGGCCGGGACGGCACCAACGTCGACATGGCCGTCATCCGGGAGCACCTGGCGCACAAGGGCCTCGGCCTGCACAACGACCTGCAGAACGAGTCCTCGATCGTCGGCAACTTCCCGCAGGTGATCATGATGGAGCGCTTCGGCACCGATGAGCAGCGACGGCTCTGGTCGGAAGCGCTGATCACCGGGGAACGTTCGATGGCGTTCGGACTGACCGAGCCCCAGCACGGCTCGGACGCGACATGGCTTCAGACGCGCGCGCAGGCCGACGGCGATGGGTGGGTGATCAACGGCGCCAAGCGGTTCAACACCGGGGTCCACCGCGCGACCCACGACCTGGTGTTCGCGCGCACCTCCGGAGAGCCCGGCCAGGCGCGGGGCATCACGGCGTTTTTGGTGCCGACGGATGCGCCCGGGTTCACCGTCCCCTACTACTGGTGGACATTCAACATGCCGACCGACCATGGCGAAGTCCAGTTGACCGACGTCCGGGTCCCCGCCGACGCGGTGCTCGGTGAGGTGGACCGCGGCCTGGAGGTCGCGCAGACGTTCCTGCACGAGAACAGGATTCGGCAGGCGGCCAGCAGCCTGGGCGCGGCCCAGTACTGCATCGACCGCGCCGCCGAATACGCCGGGAAACGGACCGTCTTCGGCAAGCCGCTGTCGGTCAACCAGGCCGTGCAGTGGCCGCTGGCCGAATTGCAAACCGAAGCCCAGATGGTGCGGCTGCTGGTGGCCTATGCCGCCTGGCATCTGGACCGGGACCACCACATGGAGGTCTCCGACAAGGTGTCGATGGCCAACTACCGCGCCAACCGACTCGTCTGCGACGCCGCCGACCGGGCCATGCAGATCTTCGGTGGCCTCGGCTACAGCCGGCACGAGCCGTTCGAGCACATCTATCGCCACCACCGTCGCTACCGGATCACCGAGGGAGCGGAGGAGATCCAGATTCGCCGGGTGGCGCAGCGGCTGTTTAAGTTTGGCAAGTGACATCGACCGAGGAGTTGGCCCCCCAGATCGCCGCGGTGCTGGCGCCGGTCCTCGGTGCCGATGTCGCGATTGAGAACCTGCGCGTGCTGACCGGGGGCGCCAGTCGCTCCACGTGGGCGTTCAACGCGGTCGCCGGCGAGCGACGCCACGCGCTGATCCTGCGCACCGGCGCGCCCGACGACGTGCACGCCGGCATGGAGCTGGAGGCACGCGCCCAGGCCGCCGCCGCGGCGGCAGGCGCACCGGTCCCCCACGTGCTCATCGCCGACGATTCGCCTGCCGCACTGGGCAATCCGTTTCTGATCTGCGACGAGATCGCGGGCGAGACCATCGTCCGGCGCATTCAGCGTCAGCTCGACGCCGCGGGCGGGCAAGCGGCCCGCGGGGAGCTGCTGCGGCAATGTGCGCAGGCCCTGGCCGCCATCCACCGCGCCGACACGAGCATTCCCGGCCTAACCCGCGAGGACCCGCTCACGCAGTGGCGCGAGCGGCTCGACGCCATGGGTGACACCACGGCCACCTTCGAATGGGCGTTTCGCTGGCTGGGCGCCAACCGGCCCGAGCCGTCGGCGGACGTCCTCGTGCACGGGGACTACCGGATGGGCAACCTCATCGTCGACGGGTCCCGCCTCGCCGCGGTCCTCGACTGGGAGCTGGTACACCGCGGCGACGCGTACGACGACCTGGCCTGGTTCGGCATCCGCGCCTGGCGCTTCGGCGCCCCGGCCAGCCTCGGCGCCGGCGGCCTCGGCAGCATCGAAAGCTTCCTGCACGCCTACGAGCAGGCCGGCGGCACTAGCGTCGACCGGGTGGCGTTTCACTGGTGGCTGGTGCTGGCCACGCTGCGCTGGGGCGTCATCTGCCGCTACCAGGCCGAGCGGCATTTGACCGGTCAGTTCCGATCGGTGGAGCTGGCCGCGATCGGCCGGCGCGTGTGCGAGACGGAATGGGACCTGCTCGACCTGCTCGAAGAGGTGCCGGAGTGATCGGCGCGTACGGGCGCCCGCTCGCCGCCGAACTGGTGGCCGCGGTGGCCGAATTTCTGGAGACCGACGTGCGGGCGGCGACCAGCGGGCAGGTCAACTTCCACGCCCGGGTGGCCGCCAACGCGCTGCGCATCGTCGAGCGCGAACTGCTCGACGAGAGCGAGGCCGAATCGCGCGAAGCGCTGGCCGACCTGGGATTCGCCGACGAGGAAGAGCTGGCCGCCGCGATACGCGCGGGCGAGCTGGACGGGCGGGCCCGGGAGGTCACCGCGTGCCTGCGCACACTGGTGCGGCGCCGGGTGGCCGCCGCCCACCCCGGATACGACAGCGATTAGGAGCGAGATCATGGCCGGTGCGAGCGCGGAAATCGTTGCCGACGCGGCAGACCGCCTGTTCACGGCGATCGAAAAGGGTGACTTTGCGGCGGTTGACCGGATGTGGAGCGACGACATCGCGGTGTGGCGAGTCGGCGCGCGCCGCGACGACGGCAAGGCCCGCGCGCTGCGGGTCATCGACTGGTTCATTACCGCGACCACCGAGCGCCATTACGAAATCCTGGACCGGCGATTCTTCGAGGGCGGCTTCGTCCAGCAGCACATCCTGCACGCCACCGGCCATGCCGGCCAATCGATCTCGATGCGGGTCTGCATCGTGATCAGGGTGGCCAGCGACGGCCGGCTCGACCGGATCGACGAGTACTTCGACCCCGCCGAGATCGCGCCGTTGATGGACTAGGCGTTAGATTCGCCACGAGAGATGGGGGTGACGATGACGACTTTGGAAACACTTCTGAACGATCCCGACCTGGCCGGCGTGTGGAACCTCGTCCCCGACCGCTCGGAGATCACCTTCAAGGTCGCAAACATGTGGGGCCTGCTGAAGGTCAAGGGCCGCTTCACCGAGTTCAGCGGCGACGGCCAACTGACGGCGAAGGGTGCGGTTTTCGGCCGCCTCGACATCCGCACCGCCTCCCTGGACACGGGGATAGGCCGTCGCGACAAGCACCTGCGCTCGCCCGACTTCTTCGACGTCGAGCGCTTCGGTGAGATCAGCGTCGTCGTCACCGCGGTGCACCCGACCAAAGGCAAGGCCGCAGACCTCCGCGCCGCGTTGACCATCAAGGGCATCACCGCGCCGCTGCCCCTGTCCGCCACGATCACCGAACTCGACGACGGCTCGATCCGGATCGCCGGGGAAACAAAGGTGGATCGCGCCCAGTTCGACCTGGGCTGGAACCGGCTCGGCATGATCGGCTCGACGGCGAAGGCGGCGGCCGAGGCCGTCTTCGTGCGGGCTGCCCAGTGAAGCCGGTGCGACACCAGTAGCATCTGCACCGTGTCCGATTCCAGCCCCGAATCCAGCGTTGCCCTGCGGATCCTGGTCTACAGCGATAACGCCAAAACCCGTGAACAAGTCATCCGGGCACTGGGCAAGCATCTGCATCCGGACCTGCCCGAGCTGACCTACCTCGAGGTGGCGACCGCCCCGATGGTGGTGCGCCAGATGGACGAGGGCGGCATCGACTTGGCCATTCTCGACGGGGAAGCCACGCCCACCGGCGGCATGGGAATCGCCAAACAACTCAAAGACGAACTCGCCACGTGCCCACCGATCCTGGTGCTCACCGGCCGCCCGGACGACGCCTGGCTGGCGAACTGGTCGCGGGCCGAAGCCGCGGTGCCGCATCCCCTCGATCCCATCGTGCTGGGCCGCACGGTGCTCGGACTGCTCCGCACCCCCACGCGCTAGCCCTTTCACCTGCGGTGATACCGCGCTCAACACCCCGTCGGCGGGCGCGAAACCGCCGTTGAAACGCCGCCGGCCGACCGTGGCGGCGAGCCAACCGGTTGCGCCGACACAAAAACGAGGCGAATACCCCCACCCCGACAAAACACAGCCGTCTTCGCGACGCTATGTTGTGGAGGTCACTGTGGTGGCCCGCAGTCCGGGTACGTCACAGCAGCCCGGCCCCCGCCCGGCCGCCGCACCGGCGGCCCGTACGAGGAGATCTTGGAGCGAGTTGAACGTCTACATACCCATCTTGGTGCTCGGGGCGATAGGCGCGGCCTTCGCCGTGGGATCGGTGGTGATCGCGAGCCTGGCCGGCCCGACGCGTTACAACAAGTCGAAGATGGCGCCTTACGAGTGCGGCATCGAACCCACCGACAGTCCGGTCAGCGGCCCGCACGCGGCGGCCGGCCAGCGGTTCCCGGTGAAGTATTACCTGACCGCAATGCTTTTTATCGTCTTCGACATCGAAATCGTGTTCTTGTATCCATGGGCGGTCAGTTACGACGCGCTGGGAACGTTCGCGTTGGTCGAGATGGTGGTGTTCATGCTCACGGTCTTCGTGGCGTACGCCTATGTGTGGCGTCGCGGCGGCCTGACGTGGGATTGAGGTAGACGTGGGTCTCGAAGAACAGCTGCCCGGCGGGATTCTGCTGTCAACGGTCGAGAAGGTGGCCGGCTATGTGCGCAAGAACTCCTTGTGGCCGGCGACGTTCGGTTTGGCGTGCTGTGCCATCGAGATGATGGCAACCGCCGGGCCAAGATTCGACATCGCGCGGTTCGGCATGGAGCGATTCTCGGCGACGCCGCGGCAGGCCGACCTGATGATCGTCGCGGGCCGCGTGAGCCAGAAGATGGCGCCGGTGCTGCGCCAGATCTACGACCAGATGGGCGAGCCGAAGTGGGTGCTGGCCATGGGCGTGTGCGCGTCGTCCGGCGGGATGTTCAATAACTACGCGATCGTGCAGGGCGTGGACCACGTGGTGCCGGTGGACATCTACCTGCCCGGTTGCCCACCGCGGCCGGAGATGCTGTTGCACGCAATCCTGAAGCTGCACGAGAAGATTCAGGAGATGCCGCTGGGCGTCAACCGCGAAGAAGCCATCGCCGAGGCCGAGCAGGCGGCGCTGGCGGCCCGGCCCACGATCGAGATGCGCGGGCTGCTGCGATGAGCTCGCCCGACCAAGATCCCCAAGAGGCGATCAGCCAGGCCGACGAAGAAGTGATCGACGTGCGCCGCGGCATGTTCGGCGCCAAGGGTTCGGGTGACACGTCCGGCTACGGGCGCCTGGTGCGCGAGGTCATGCTTCCCGGCAGCAGCCCCCGACCCTACGGCCGCTACTTCGACGACGTGGTCGACACACTGGCCCAGGCGCTGAAAAGCGCGGACGTCGAATTCTCTGACGCGATAGAGAAAGTCGTGGTGTACCGCGACGAGCTGACCCTGCACGTTCGCCGCGAGGCGCTGCCCCGGGTCGCCCAGCATCTTCGCGATGAGCCGGGGCTGCGCTTCGAGATGTGTCTGGGTGTCAGCGGGGTGCACTACCCCCACGAGACCGGTCGCGAACTGCACGCGGTGTACCCGTTGCAGTCGATCACGCACAATCGCCGCGTCCGCCTGGAAGTGGCTGCACCGGACAGCGATCCGCACATCCCTTCGCTGTACGGGGTCTACCCGACCACCGACTGGCACGAGCGCGAAACCTACGACTTCTTCGGCATCATCTTCGACGGACACCCGTCGCTGACCCGCATCGAGATGCCCGACGACTGGCATGGCCATCCGCAACGCAAGGACTATCCCCTCGGCGGCATCCCGGTGGAATACAAGGGAGCCCAGATTCCCCCGCCCGACGAGCGGAGAGCGTACAACTGATGAGCACAATCACCGACTCGACGCGCGATGGCGGCGCCCCAGAAGGCCCGGAGACCGTCTTAGTCGCCGGCGGACAGGACTGGGACCAGATCGTCGACGCCGCCCGCAAGGCGGACCCCGGCGAACGGATCGTCGTCAACATGGGTCCCCAGCACCCGTCCACCCACGGGGTGCTGCGGCTGATCCTGGAGATCGAGGGCGAGACGGTCACCGAGGTTCGCTGCGGAATCGGCTACCTACACACCGGGATCGAGAAGAACCTCGAATATCGGTACTGGACCCAGGGCGTCACTTTCGTGACCCGAATGGATTACCTATCACCGTTTTTCAACGAGACGGCGTACTGCCTGGGCGTGGAGAAGCTGCTCGGGATCACCGATCAGATACCGGAGCGAGTCAACGTCATCCGAGTGATGATGATGGAGCTCAACCGGATCTCCTCGCACTTGGTCGCGCTCGCCACCGGCGGCATGGAACTGGGCGCCATGACCCCGATGTTCGTCGGGTTCCGCGGCCGCGAGATCGTGCTGAACCTGTTCGAGAAGATCTCCGGGTTGCGGATGAACAGCGCCTACATCCGGCCGGGCGGCGTGGCGCAGGATCTGCCGCCCAACGCGGAGTCCGACATCGCCGAGGCCCTCGAGCCGCTGCGCCAGGTGCTGCGCGAAATGAGCGGTCTGCTCAACGAGAACGCCATCTGGAAGGCCCGCACCCAGGACGTCGGCTACCTGGACCTGACCGGCTGCATGGCGCTCGGGATCACCGGACCGATCCTGCGCGCCACCGGGTTGCCCCACGATCTGCGCAAGAGCGAACCGTACTGCGGATATGAAAACTATGAATTCGACGTGATGACCGCCGACACATGTGATGCTTACGGGCGCTACATGATTCGCGTCAACGAGATGTGGGAGTCGATCAAGATCGTCGAGCAGTGTCTGGACAAGTTGAAGCCGGGCCCGACCATGATCGAGGACCGCAAGATCGCCTGGCCGGCCGACCCCAAGGTGGGCCCGGACGGGATGGGTAACTCACAGGAGCACATCGCCAAGATCATGGGCGGCTCGATGGAGGCCTTGATCCACCACTTCAAGCTGGTCACCGAGGGCATCCGGGTGCCGGCGGGCCAGGTCTACACCGCGGTGGAGTCACCGCGCGGGGAGCTCGGCGTGCACATGGTGAGCGACGGCGGCACCCGCCCCTACCGCGTGCACTACCGGGACCCATCGTTCACCAACCTGCAGTCGGTCGCCGCGATGTCCGAGGGCGGGATGGTGGCCGACCTGATCACCGCGGTCGCCAGCATCGACCCGGTCATGGGCGGGGTGGATCGGTGACCGGCCCGCAAGGACAGCCGGTGTTCATCCGGCTCGGACCACCGCCCGAGGAACCCAACGCGTTCGTGGTTGAGGGTGCGCCGCAATCGTATTCGGCGGAAGTGCGGGCGCGGCTGGAGGTCGACGCCAAGGAGATCATGGGCCGCTACCCCAATAAGCGCTCGGCGCTGCTGCCGTTGCTGCACCTGGTGCAGGCCGAGGACTCCTACCTGACCCCTGCCGGTTTGGAGTTCTGCGGTGAGCAGCTGGGCCTGACCGGCGCCGAGGTGTCCGCGGTGGCGAGCTTCTACACGATGTACCGCCGCGGACCCACCGGCGATTACCTGGTCGGTGTCTGCACCAACACGCTGTGCGCCATCATGGGCGGCGACGCCGTATTCGACGCTCTGCAGGATCATTTGGGCATCGGCAACGACGAGACCACCGCAGACGGCTCCGTCACCCTGCAACACATCGAGTGCAACGCCGCCTGCGACTACGCGCCGGTGGTGATGGTCAACTGGGAGTTCTTCGACAACCAGACACCGGAGTCGGCCCGCGAGCTCGTCGACTCGTTGCGCTCGGGCACGCCCAAGCCGCCCACCCGCGGTGCCCCGCTGTGCGCCTTCCGCGAGACGTCACGCATCCTGGCCGGCCTGCCCGACGAACGGCCCGACCAGGGCCAGGGCGGTGCGGGCGAGGCCACGCTGGCGGGCCTGAAGGTGGCGAAGGAAAACGGCATGCAGGCGCCCACACCGCCGGGAGGCCAGTCATGACCAGCTCTCAGGCCACGCCGCTGACCCCGGTCATCAGCCGGTTCTGGGACGATCCCGAGTCGTGGACTCTTGAGACCTACCGCCGTCACGACGGCTATCAGGGGATGAAGAAGGCGCTGGCCATGGCGCCCGACGACGTGATCGCCACCGTCAAGGACTCCGGGCTGCGCGGGCGCGGTGGCGCCGGCTTCTCGACCGGAACGAAGTGGTCGTTCATCCCGCAGGGCGACACCGGCGCGGCCGCCAAGCCGCACTACCTGGTGGTCAATGCCGACGAGTCGGAACCCGGTACGTGCAAGGACATTCCGTTGATGCTGGCGACGCCGCACGTCCTCATCGAGGGCGTCATCATCGCCGCCTACGCGATCCGGGCCAGCCACGCGTTCATCTACGTGCGCGGGGAAGTGCTGCCAGTGTTGCGCCGCCTGCAGAACGCGGTGGCCGAGGCCTACGCCGCCGGATACCTGGGCCGCGACATCAACGGCTCGGGTTTCGACCTGGAGCTGGTGGTGCACGCCGGCGCCGGCGCCTACATCTGCGGCGAGGAAACCGCGCTGCTCGATTCGCTGGAAGGCCGTCGCGGCCAGCCGCGGCTCCGGCCGCCGTTCCCCGCGGTGGCGGGGCTCTATGGCTGTCCCACGGTGATCAACAACGTCGAGACGATCGCCAGCGTGCCGTCCATCATCCTCAACGGCGTCGAATGGTTCCGGTCGATGGGCACCGAGAAATCGCCTGGCTTCACGCTGTATTCGCTCTCCGGGCATGTCGCCCGGCCCGGCCAGTACGAGGCCCCGCTGGGTATCACGCTGCGCGAGTTGCTCGCCTACGCCGGGGGGGTGCGGGCCGGGCACCGGCTCAAGTTCTGGACACCCGGCGGGTCGTCCACCCCGCTGCTCACCGACGAGCACCTCGACGTGCCGTTGGACTACGAGGGTGTGGGCGCGGTCGGCTCGATGCTGGGCACCAAGGCGCTGGAGATCTTCGACGAGACCACCTGCGTGGTGCGTGCGGTGCAGCGTTGGACGTACTTCTACAAGCACGAATCGTGCGGGAAGTGCACCCCCTGCCGGGAGGGCACCTTCTGGCTGGACCAGATCTACGACCGGCTGGAATCCGGCAAGGGCACCAACGAGGACATCGACAAGCTCTTGGACATCTCCGACTCCATCTTGGGAAAGGCGTTCTGCGCGTTGGGCGATGGTGCCGCGAGCCCGGTGATGTCGTCGATCAAGTACTTCCGCGACGAATACGTGGCGCACGTCGAAGACGGTGGCTGCCCGTTCGACCCCCGAGACTCCATGCTGAACGGAAAGGCTTGACGCTTTTATGACTCAGGCGGCGAAGACGGACACCGGTGACGAGGTGCGCCCGCCGGACATGGTGACGCTGACCATCGACGGCAACGAAATCAGCGTGCCCAAGGGCACATTGGTGATCCGCGCGGCCGAGTTGATGGGCATCCAGATACCGCGGTTCTGCGACCACCCGCTGCTCGAGCCGGTCGGCGCGTGCCGGCAGTGCCTGGTTGAGGTCGAGGGGCAGCGCAAACCGATGGCGTCGTGCACGACTGTCGCCACCGATGACATGGTCGTGCGCACGCAGCTCACGTCGGAGGCCGCGGACAAAGCCCAGCACGGTGTGATGGAGCTGCTGCTCATCAATCACCCGCTGGACTGCCCGATGTGCGACAAGGGTGGCGAGTGCCCGCTGCAGAACCAGGCGATGTCCAACGGCCGCGCCGATTCCCGCTTCACCGACGTCAAGCGGACCTTCGCCAAGCCCATCAACATCTCCGCCCAGGTGCTGCTGGATCGTGAGCGCTGCATCCTGTGCGCCCGCTGCACACGGTTCTCCGAGCAGATCGCCGGGGACATTTTCATCGACATGCAGGAGCGCGGCGCCCTGCAGCAGGTCGGCATCTACGCCAATGAGCCGTTCGACTCGTACTTCTCGGGCAACACGGTGCAGATCTGCCCGGTGGGCGCGCTGACCGGCACCGCCTACCGTTTCCGGGCCCGCCCCTTCGACCTGGTGTCCAGCCCCAGCGTCTGCGAACACTGCGCGTCCGGGTGCGCCCAGCGCACCGACCACCGCCGCGGCAAGGTATTGCGCCGGCTGGCCGGCGACGACCCGGAAGTCAACGAGGAGTGGAACTGCGACAAGGGGCGGTGGGCGTTCAGCTACGCGACCCAGCCGGATGTGATCGGCACTCCCCTGATTCGCGACGCGGACGGCACGCTGGTGCCCGCGTCGTGGTCGCACGCGATGGCGATGGCGATTCGGGGCCTCGACGCGGCCCGCGGGCGCACGGGTGTGCTGGTTGGTGGTCGGGCCACCTTGGAAGACGCCTACGCGTACTCCAAATTCGCCCGAATCGTGTTGGACAGCAACGATATTGACTTCCGCGCCCGCCCGAACTCGGCCGAGGAGGCCGACTTCCTGGCGTCGCGCATCGCCGGCCGGCGCGACGTCAGCTACTCCGATCTGGAATCGGCGCCGGTGGTGGTGCTGGTCGGATTCGAACCCGAAGACGAGTCGCCCATCGTGTTCCTGCGGCTGCGCAAGGCCGCCCGCAAGCACCGGCTGCCGGTGTATGCGGTGGCGCCGTTCGCCACCCGGGCGCTGGAGAAGATGTCTGGGCGGCTCATCAAAACCGCCCCGGGGGCCGAAGCGGCGGCGCTGGACGGGCTGGCCACCGGCGAGGTGGGCGACCTGCTGTCCGCCGCCGGCGCGGTCATCATGGTCGGCGAACGCCTTGCCACGGTGCCCGGCGGATTGTCCGCCGCCGCCCGGCTCGCCGAGTCCACCGGGGCCCGGCTGGCGTGGGTGCCGCGCCGAGCCGGCGAGCGGGGCGCGCTGGAGGCCGGCGCGCTGCCCGCCCTGCTGCCGGGCGGCCGCCCCCTCGACGACGAGACCGCCCGCGCGCAGATCGCGGCGGCGTGGCACGTCTCCGAATTGCCTTCCGCCGCAGGGCGTGACGTCGATGGCATCCTGGCCGCCGTGGCCGACGGGACGCTGGGCGCACTGCTTGTCGGCGGTGTCGAACCCGACGACTTCGCCGACCCCGACGCGGTGCTGGCCGCGCTGGACTCCGCCGGATTCGTGGTCAGCCTGGAGCTGCGGCGCAGCGCCGTCACCGACCGCGCCGACGTGGTGTTTCCCGTCGCGCCGACGACGCAGAAGGCCGGGGCCTTTGTCAACTGGGAGGGCCGCTACCGCCCGTTCGAACCGGCGCTGCGCTGGAGCAGCGAGCAAGCCAGCCAGTCCGACCACCAAGTGCTCGACGCGCTCGCCGACGAGATGGGCGTCTACCTGGGGCTGTCGACCGCCGCGGCGGCCCGCGCCGAACTCGCCGCGCTGGGCACCTGGGACGGCAATTGGGCCGCCGGCCCGGCCGTCGCGGCCCCGGAACCGGCCCAGGCCGGGTCCGGCGAGGCGGTGCTGACCGGCTGGCGGATGTTGCTGGACAACGGCCGAATGCAAGACGGCGAACCGCATCTGGCCGGGACCGCGCGCAAGCCCGCGGTGCGGCTGTCGGCCGACACGGCCGCCGAGATCGGCGCCGCCGACGGTGACGCGGTCACCGTCAGCACGCCGCGCGGGTCGATCAGCCTGCCGCTGATCATCACCGACATGCCCGACCGGGTGGTGTGGCTTCCGCTGAACTCCCCGGGTTGTGCCGTCCACCGGCAGCTGGGCGTAACCCTGGGCAGCACAGTCAAAATCGGAGTGGGCTCATGACGACGACCTCCTTGACCGCCTTCGGGCACGACACCTGGTGGCTGGTGCTGGGCAAGGCGCTGGCCATCTTCGTTTTCCTCATGCTCAACGTGCTGGTCGCGATCCTGCTCGAGCGCAAGATTCTCGGCTGGATGCAGCTGCGGCCCGGGCCGAACCGCGCGGGACCGTGGGGTGTCCTGCAGAGCCTGGCCGACGGAATCAAGTTGGCGCTCAAGGAAACCATCACGCCGGGGGGCGTCGACAAGTTCGTCTACTTCGCGGCCCCGGTCATCTCCACCATCCCCGCGTTCACCGCCTTCGCGTTCATCCCGTTCGGGCCGGTGGTGTCGGTGTTCGGGCACCGCACACCACTGCAGCTGACCGACGTCCCGGTGGCGGTGCTGTTCATCCTGGGGCTTTCGGCGATCGGCGTGTACGGCATCGTGCTGGGCGGCTGGGCGTCCGGGTCCACCTACCCGCTGCTGGGCGGGGTGCGCTCCACCGCGCAGGTCATCTCCTACGAGGTGGCGATGGGGCTGTCGTTCGCGGCGGTGTTTCTTTACGCCGGCTCCATGTCGACATCACAGATCGTCGCGGCGCAGGACCGGGTCTGGTACGTGTTCCTGCTGCTGCCGTCGTTCGTCATCTACCTGATCTCCATGGTCGGCGAAACCAACCGGGCGCCATTCGATTTGCCCGAGGCCGAGGGTGAGCTGGTCGCCGGATTCCACACCGAGTACTCGTCGCTGAAGTTCGCGATGTTCATGCTGGCCGAATACGTCAACATGATGACGGTTTCGTCGCTGGCCACCGTCCTGTTCTTCGGCGGCTGGCACGCACCATGGCCCATCAACATGTGGGCCGGCGCCAACACCGGGTGGTGGCCGCTGCTCTGGTTCACCGCCAAGATGTGGACATTCCTGTTCGTCTACTTCTGGCTGCGGGCCTCCCTGCCCCGGCTGCGCTACGACCAGTTCATGGGGCTGGGCTGGAAGCTGCTGATCCCGGCCTCGCTGGTCTGGGTGTTGATCGCGGCGGTGATCCGCACCCTGCAGAACCAGGGGTACGCGCACTGGACCCCGGTGCTGGTCGCCTGCAGCATCGTGTTCGCGACGGCGCTGGTGCTGTTGTTGCGAAAACCGTTCGCCACGCCCGGTATTCGCGCGCTGGAGCGACAGCTCCGCCGCGAGGCCAAGCAACTCCCGGCCGGACAGACCCCCACACAGGTATTCCCGACACCGCCGCTGCCGATGAAGTCCCTGGCGGCCGCGAGCAAGGAGAAAGCACGTGGCTAAGTTCTTAGACGCCGTGGCCGGATTCGGCGTGACGTTCGGCTCGATGTTCAAAAGGCACGTCACCGAGGAGTATCCGGAGAAGCCGGGCCCGGTCGCGCCGCGATATCACGGCCGTCACCAGCTCAACCGTTACCCCGACGGCCTGGAGAAATGCATCGGGTGCGAACTGTGCGCCTGGGCGTGCCCGGCCGACGCGATCTACGTCGAGGGCGCGGACAACACCGAGGAACTCCGGTATTCGCCCGGCGAACGCTACGGCCGGGTCTATCAAATCAACTACCTGCGTTGCATCGGCTGCGGCCTGTGCATCGAGGCGTGCCCGACCCGGGCGCTGACGATGACCAACGACTACGAGATGGCCGACGACAACCGCGCCGACCTGATCTACGAAAAGGACCGGCTCCTGGCTCCGCTGCTGCAAGACATGCTCGCGCCGCCACACCCCCGGGCGCCCGGCGCCACCGACAAGGATTACTACCAGGGCAACGTCACCGCGAACGGCCTGCGCGAAACCGAGAGCGCCGGGGAATCCCGGTGACTGGGGTAACGGGCCAGCTCCTGGCTTCCAATCTGGCTTCCGACACGATCGTCCGCACCTCCACCGGTGAGGCCGTGGCGTTCTGGGTGCTCGGAGCGCTGGCGCTGATCGGCGCGATCGGGGTGGTGCTGGCGGTGAACGCCGTGTACTCGGCGATGTTCCTGGCAATGACGATGATCATCCTCGCGGTGTTCTACATGATCCAGGACGCGCTGTTTCTGGGCGTCGTCCAGGTCGTGGTCTACACCGGCGCGGTGATGATGCTGTTCTTGTTCGTGCTGATGCTGATCGGCGTGGACTCCGCGGAATCCCTGAAGGAGACGCTGCACGGCCAGCGCATCGCGGCCGTGCTGGCCGGGGTGGGGTTCGGTGTTTTGCTGATCGCCGCGATCGGCGCCTCCGCGACCGGCGGCTTCGCGGGGCTGACCACCGCCAACGCGAACGGCAACGTGGAAGGGCTTGCCGCGCTGATCTTCTCCCGATATGTCTGGGCCTTCGAACTCACCAGCGCGCTGCTGATCACCGCGGCCGTCGGGGCGATGGTGCTGGCACACCGCGAGCGTTTCGAGCGCCGCAAGACGCAGCGGGAGCTCGCGCAGGAGAGATTCCAGCCCGGCGGGCACCCCACCCCGATGCCCAGCCCCGGCGTCTACGCGCGGCACAACGCCGTCGACGTGGCCGCGCTGCTGCCGGACGGTTCGTACTCGGAGCTGTCGGTGTCACCCATCCTGCGTAGCCGCGGCGCCGACGGCAAGGAAACTCCCTCGCGTCAGGCGATCAAAGGCGGCACGTCATGAATCCGGCCAATTACCTCTACCTTTCGGCCCTGCTGTTCACCATCGGGGCCTCGGGTGTGCTGTTGCGACGCAACGCCATCGTGATGTTCATGTGCGTCGAGCTGATGCTGAACGCGGTCAACCTGGCGTTCGTCACGTTCGCGCGGATGCACGGCCACCTGGACGGGCAGATGATCGCGTTCTTCACGATGGTGGTGGCCGCGTGCGAGGTCGTCGTCGGCCTGGCGATCATCATGACGATTTTCCGTGCCCGCAAATCGGCGTCGGTCGACGACGCGAACCTACTCAAAGGCTGACGACGCCAACATGACTCACTACACCTGGCTGCTGGTGGCACTGCCGCTGGCGGGTGCCGCGATCCTGTTGTTCGGCGGGCGACGCACCGACGCCTGGGGCCACTGGCTGGGCTGCGCCACCGCCCTCGCGGCGTTCGGCGTCGGCCTGAACCTGCTGAACGAGCTGCTGGGCCGCGGAGCGGACGACCGCGTGATCCACCAGACGGTGTTCACCTGGATCCCGGTCGGCCAACTGCAGGTGGACCTCGGCCTGCAGATCGACCAGCTCTCGGTGTGTTTCGTGCTGCTCATCTCGGGCGTCGGGTCGCTGATCCACATCTATTCGGTCGCCTACATGGCCGAAGACCCGGACCGCCGAAGGTTTTTCGGCTACCTCAACCTGTTCCTCGCCTCGATGCTGCTGCTGGTGGTCGCCGACAACTACGTGGTCCTCTACGTCGGCTGGGAAGGCGTGGGCCTGGCGTCCTACCTGCTCATCGGGTTCTGGTACCACAAGCCCACGGCCGCGACCGCCGCCAAGAAGGCGTTCGTGATGAACCGCGTCGGAGACGCCGGGCTGGCCCTGGGAATGTTCTTGATGTTCAGCACCTTCGGCACGCTGTCCTACGCCGGGGTGTTCGGCGGCGCACCGGCCGCCGGCCGCGGCGCGCTGACGGCGATGGGGTTGCTGCTGCTGTTGGGTGCCTGCGCCAAGTCGGCGCAGGTCCCGCTGCAGGCCTGGTTGGGTGACGCCATGGAGGGCCCGACCCCGGTGTCCGCGCTGATCCACGCCGCCACCATGGTGACCGCCGGCGTCTACCTCATCGTGCGGTCCAACCCGCTCTACAACCTGGCGCCCGATGCTCAGACCGCCGTCGTCGTCGTCGGCGCCGTCACGTTGTTGCTCGGGGCGTTCATCGGCTGCGCCAAGGATGACATCAAGCGCGCGCTGGCGGCATCCACGATGAGCCAGATCGGCTACATGGTGCTG
Source organism: Mycobacterium sp. 852002-30065_SCH5024008 (assembly GCF_001665645.1). NCBI lineage: Bacteria > Bacillati > Actinomycetota > Actinomycetes > Mycobacteriales > Mycobacteriaceae > Mycobacterium > Mycobacterium sp. 852002-30065_SCH5024008. The sequence continues at coordinate 72,902 of NZ_LZSZ01000127.1, forward strand.
GCCGCCGGATTGGGCCCGGCCGGTTACGCGTTCGCGATCATGCATCTGCTCACCCACGGCTTCTTCAAGGCGGGCTTGTTCCTCGGCTCCGGCGCGGTGATCCACGCGATGCACGAGGAACAGGACATGCGCCGCTACGGTGGCCTGCGCGCGGCGCTGCCGATCACCTTCGCCACCTTCGGCCTCGGGTATCTGGCGATCATCGGCGTGCCGCCGTTCGCGGGCTTCTTCTCCAAGGACGCCATCATCGAGGCGGCGCTGGGCGCCGGCGACGTCCGCGGTTATGTGCTGGGCGGGGCGGCGCTGCTGGGCGCGGGCGTCACCGCGTTCTACATGACTCGCGTCATGCTGATGACGTTCTTCGGCAAAAAGCGCTGGGCGCCAAACACCCATCCGCACGAGGCGCCCGGCCTGATGACGTGGCCGATGATTCTGCTCGCCGTCGGCTCGGTGTTCTCCGGTGGGCTGCTGGCGTGGCGGGGCACCCTGCAACGCTGGCTCGAGCCGGTCGTCGGTAAGCACGAAGAGGTGACGCACGCCTTCCCCGCCTGGGTGAGCACCGCCCTGGCGCTGGGCGTGGTCATCGTCGGGATCGCGGTGGCCTACCGGTTGTACGCGAACGCCGAAATTCCCAGGGTGGCACCGCTTGCGGTGTCACCGCTCACGACGGCCGCACGCAGGGACTTCTACGGCGACGCCTTCAACGAGGAGGTGTTCATGCGCCCCGGGGCGGAACTGACCCAAGCGCTCGTCGACGTCGACAACGCGGGGGTGGACGGTTCCGTCAATGCGCTCGCCGCGCTGGTAAGCCGAACTTCGAATCGCCTGCGGGGGCTGCAAACCGGCTTCGCCCGCAACTACGCATTGTCGATGCTGACGGGCGCCGTCCTGGTGGTCGCGCTGATCCTGGCGGTGAAACTGTGGTGAAAAATCTGCCCTGGCTGAGTATCCTGTGGCTGGTGCCGCTGGCCGGTTCGGTGCTCGTCATCGTGCTGCCGCCGGGACTGCGCCGGCTCGCCAAGTGGACCGGCCTGGTCTTCGGCGTCCTCACGCTGGCGGTCGCGATCGTCATCACCCTCGGCTTCAAGTCCGGTGGCACCACTTACCAGTTCGTCGAAAGCCATTCCTGGATACCGGCGTTCGGCGCCACCTACTCGCTCGGAGTGGACGGCATCGCCGTGGTGCTGGTGCTGCTCACCGCGGTGCTGATCCCGGTGCTGCAGGTGGCCGGCTGGAACGACGGAGGAGAACGCAGCCCTCGCGGCGTGCACGCCTATGTCGCCCTGACGCTGGCCATCGAGTCGATGGTGCTGATCTCGGTGGTCGCGCTGGACGTGTTGCTCTTCTACGTCTTCTTCGAGGCCATGCTCATCCCGATGTACTTCCTGATCGGTGGCTTCGGCGGCGGGGCCGGCAGGTCACGCGCGGCGGTGAAGTTCTTGCTGTACAACCTGTTCGGTGGGCTGATCATGCTGGCCGCCGTGATCGGGCTGTACGTGGTCACCGCGCAGCACGGTTCGGGCACCTTCGACTTCCGCGAGATCGTCGCCGGCGTCGCCTCCGGCCGCTACGGGGCCGACTCCGCGGTGTTCAAGGCGCTGTTCCTGGGCTTCATGTTCGCCTTCGCCATCAAAGCGCCGCTGTGGCCGTTCCACCGCTGGCTGCCCGACGCCGCGGTGGAGGCCACCCCCGCCACCGCGGTGCTGATGATGGCGGTGATGGACAAGGTCGGCACCTTCGGCATGCTGCGCTACTGCCTGCAGCTGTTCCCCGGCGCCTCAACCTATTTCCGGCCCCTGATCGTCGTGCTGGCCGTCATCGGTGTCATCTACGGCGCGGTCGTGGCCATCGGGCAGACCGACATCATGCGCCTGATCGCCTACACCTCCATCTCGCACTTCGGGTTCATCATCCTGGGCATCTTCGTGATGACGAGCCAGGGGCAGAGCGGCTCGACCCTGTACATGCTCAACCACGGCCTGTCCACCGCGGCGGTGTTCCTGATCGCGGGCTTCCTGATATCCCGGCACGGCAGCCGAAAGATCGCCGACTACGGCGGGGTGCAGAAGGTGGCGCCCATCCTGGCGGGGACGTTCCTCGTCTCGGCGATGGCCACCCTGTCGCTACCCGGTCTGGCGCCATTCATCAGCGAATTCCTGGTCCTGCTGGGCACTTTCAACCGGTACTGGCTGGCCGCCGCCTTCGGTGTCACCGCGTTGGTGTTGTCCGCCATCTACATGCTGTGGCTCTACCAGCGCATGATGACCGGACCGGTGGCCTCCGGCAACGAGAAGATCGGCGACCTGCGGGCGCGCGAATTGCTCGTCGTCGCACCGTTGATCGCACTGTTGTTCGTTCTCGGGGTTTACCCGAAGCCGGTGCTGGACATCATCAACCCCGCCGTCGAGAACACCATGACCACCATCGGTCAGCATGATCCCGCGCCGAGCGTGCCGGCGGTCAACCGCGCACCCCGGACAGCCGAAGGACCGCGATAATGACCCTCCCCACCCCCAGCATCGAGTACTTCCTGCTCTGCCCGACGCTCATCGTGTTCGGCGTCGCCGTGGTCGGCGTCCTCGCGGAAGCGTTCGTGCCCAGGCGGATTCGCTATGGCGCCCAGGTGACGCTGGCCCTGACCGGTTTGGTCGCAGCCTTCGTCGCGGTGATCGCGGTGAGCCGCTCCGTCCCGGCCTCCGGCCGCGCGACGGTACTGGGCGCGATGGCCGTCGACCGGCCGACCCTGTATCTGCAGGGCACGGTGCTGCTGGTCGCGGTGCTGGCGGTCATCTTCATGGCCGAACGCACGCAAGCCAAGGCGGACAGCAAGGTCGCCGCGGGAGTGGGCGCCGCCGGGCCGGTCGGCCTGGATTCCTTCACCCCGCAGGCGTCCGCGGTCCCGGGCAGCGACGCCGAGCGCGACGCGGAGCGGGCCGGGGCCGCGCAGACGGAGCTGTTCCCACTGGCGATGCTGTCGGTCGGCGGCATGATGGTCTTCCCCGCATCCAACGACCTGTTGACGATGTTCGTTGCGCTGGAAGTTCTTTCGCTGCCGCTGTACCTGATGTGCGGCCTGGCCCGTCATCGGCGCCTGCTTTCGCAGGAGGCGGCGATGAAGTACTTCCTGTTGGGCGCCTTCTCGTCGGCGTTCTTCCTGTACGGCGTGGCGCTGCTGTACGGCGCGACCGGCACGCTGCTGTTGACCGGCATCCGGGATGCGCTGGCGGCACACGGGGACACCTCGATGGCGTTGGTGGGCGTCGCGCTGCTGTCCGTCGGCCTGCTGTTCAAAGTGGGTGCGGTTCCGTTCCATTCGTGGATTCCGGACGTCTACCAGGGTGCGCCCACGCCCATCACCGGATTCATGGCGGCGGCCACCAAGGTCGCGGCCTTCGGCGCGCTGCTGCGGGTGGTCTACGTCGCGCTGCCGCCTCTGCACGATCAATGGCGCCCAGTGCTGTGGACCATCTCGATCCTCACCATGGCGGTGGGCACCATCACCGCGGTGAACCAGACCGACGTCAAGCGGATGCTCGCCTACTCCTCGGTCGCCCACGTCGGGTTCATCCTCACCGGCGTCATCGCCGACAACCAGGCGGGCCTCTCGTCCACGCTGTTCTACCTGCTCGCCTACAGCTTCAGCACCGTCGGCGCATTCGCCATCGTGGGCCTGATCCGCGATGCCGACGGCGTCGAGGACGCCACCCTGTCGCACTGGGCGGGACTCGGGCAGCGCTCACCGATTGTGGGCGTGATGTTTTCGATGTTCCTGCTGGCCTTCGCAGGCATCCCGCTGACGAGCGGGTTCGTCAGCAAGCTCGCCGTGTTCAAGGCCGCGGCGCAGGGCGGCGCGGCACCGCTGGTGATCATCGGTGTGGTGGCCAGTGGGATCGCCGCCTACTTCTACGTGCGGGTAATCGTTTCGATGTTCTTCACTGAGGCAACCGACGACACCCCCCACGTGGTGGCGCCGGGAATTTTGAGCAAGGCCGCGATCGCCGTGTGCGCCGCGATTACCGTGGTGCTTGGCATCTTCCCGCAGCCGGTGCTCGACCTCGCCGACCAGGCCGCCCAGCTGCTGCACTGAGATCAGCCGAGGAACGGGCGCACGGCCAGCACGTAAACGGCCAGGGCGGCCAGCGGTGCGGCCAGCGGCAACCACGGCAGCTGCAGCGGGAACGACGTCGCGACCAACCCGGCGAACGTGAACCCAACGGCGCCAACGGCTGTCGGCCAGCTGCCGAGCATCACACCGGCCGACCCGCCGACCGCGTGGCGGCACACCAGGTAGGCGGCGGCGCTCAGCCCCGACAGCGCGACGAACACGAGCGGCGGGTCGGACAGCACGATGGTGACCACCGACAGCAGCACCGCAAGCGTTGCGGCCGGACGAAATGCCGTCCCCGCCACCACCGCGCCCAGGGCCGTTGCCCAAGCGGCCACGGCGCGTCCGTGCGTGCCGTCGGCGGCCAAGCCGACCATCAGCAGGCCGAACGCGATTGAGAACACCGGGGCCCACAGCCGTGGCCGTGCCACCTTCTCGTCGCTAGCCACCGAGCCGTCCCCGTAGCCTGCGGCGGCGGTCCGGCAGCACACCCATGGACTGCTCCAGCCCGCTATCTCCTTGCCACGACACGATGTCGACGCCGACGGTGGCCATGTCGCGATACATGGCGGAGCGCTGCAGCGTCCACATCCGGTCCACCAGGGGATCCTGCTCGCCCTCGAACGGGGAGCTGTCGAGGATGTCGACGGCGATGACGACGTGGCCCCGCTTGCGGAGATCGATCAACGCGAGCGCGAATTCGGTATCGAGCAGCGTGGAGAACGCGATGACGATCGCGCCGGCGGGAACGGCCGCGCGCGGCGCCAACGTGCCCGTTGTCTTCTCGAATCGATCGCCGGCGCCGAGTACCGTGTCGAGGACCCGATAGAACTGGCGCTGCCCGATGTCTGCGCCCAGCCAGCGCGGGCGGTTGCCGCCCAGGGCGACGATGCCGGCGCGGTCTCCGTGCCGCAGCGCGGTCTGTACGACCTGCGCGGCGCCGCGAACCACGCGCTCGGTGGCGCGGGTCGCCGGGCCCGCCGGCTGGCGATAGGTGTCGATCAGCACCACCACGTCGGCGGCGCGGTCGGTGAGGCGCTGAGTGACGTGTAGTTGGCCGCGGCGCGCGCTCACCGGCCAATTCACCGCGCGCAGTTGGTCTCCGGGCACGTAAGCGCGAATGTCGGCGTATTCGACGCCGGGGCCGACGTGCCTGGTGAGGTGGGCACCCAGGCGGTCGAGCAGCTCGGTCTGCGGGATGGGCGTCGACTGCGGGGGCGTCAGGGGAAAGACGATGACTTCGGCGGCGTCGACGGTCGCCGTCCCGTACAGCAGCCCGCCGCGCGCGACCGCGTCGACCCGGGCCCGGATGAAGTACCGGCCCCAGCGTTGCGCCGTTGCCGCAACCCGTTTGGTCCGGCCCGAGCCCAAGTCGAGATCTTCGAGCTGCATCCCCTCCACGGGCGGAACTGTGACCTCGACCGCCGAAAACCCCGTTGCCGCACCCTCTTCCGTCGCCCAGATGCGCAGCTGCGCGCGGTCGTTTTCGAAGCACCGCTGCGCATCGGGATCGCCGTGCACGCGGATTGTCGGCACGGGTCGTTGCCAGCTGATCGAGCAGAGCACCCCCAGTAGCGGCGCCGCGAACGCGATCAGCTGCCACCGGGCGCCGATTACCGCGACCGCGAGCGCCAACCCCGCGCAGCTGGCCATCGCCCGCGTCAAGTGCGACGCGCGCCAGCGGAACTCAACCGGGGACCGGGTCACGTGTCCCCGTGGCCCGTGCGGGGCACCGGTAAGCGGCGCAACAACTCCCCGACCACGTCGGCGCCCTGAATCTTGCGCACCCACATCTCCGGGCGCAGGGTGATCCGGTGCGCGACCGCCGGGACGGCGAGCGCCTTGACGTCCTCGGGGATCACATAGTCCCGGCCGAGCAAGAGCGCGCGGGCACGGGCGAGTTGAACCAGGTCGAGCTCGGCGCGCGGGCTGGCGCCCACCGCCACCTGCGGATGGTGGCGCGTGGCGTTCGCCAGCGACACCACGTAGTGCAACACGTCCTCGTGGACGGTCACCTGCTCGACCGATTCGCGCATCGCGAGCAGGTCGTGCGCATCCACCACCTGATTGACGGTCGGTTCCACCGACCCGCGTTCGAGGCGCCGGCGCAACATCGCGGCCTCGTCGCGCTCGGACAGGTAGCGCAGTTCCAGGCGGATCGCGAACCGGTCGAGCTGCGCTTCCGGCAGCGGATAGGTGCCCTCGTACTCGATCGGATTGTCTGTCGCGAGAACGACGAAAGGCTTTGGCAGCGGATGTGTTTCACCGTCAATGCTGACCTGGCCTTCGGCCATCGCCTCGAGCAGCGCCGCCTGGGTCTTGGGCGGCGTCCGGTTGATCTCGTCGGCGAGCAACAGGTTGGTGAAGATCGGTCCCGCCCGGAACGCGAAACGACCCGACTGCATGTCGTAGATCGTCGAGCCGAGCAGGTCCGCGGGCAGCAGGTCCGGGGTGAACTGCACGCGCGTGAATTGCAGGCCTAGCGCGGCGGCGAACGACCTGGCGATCAGCGTCTTACCCAGGCCCGGCAGGTCCTCGATCAGAACGTGGCCGCGGGCGAGCACCGCGATGAGGATGAGGGTGAGCGCGGAACGCTTGCCCACCACCACCCGCTCGATCTCGTCGAGCACCGCCTCGCAGTGCGCTGTGGTTATTGCCGCCGGCAGCGTCATACCTGTTCCAACTTTCGCAGAATCTCTTCCAGCGTCGCACGGCCGGGACCGGGTCGCCGGTCGCCGGTCCGCGTGACGTTGTTCGGATTAACCCATTCCCAGAGTTCGGCCCCGAACAGCATTTGACCGCCCGCCTGATACGCCACGGGGTCTTTGGATCGTCGCTGGCCGGTCGTCATCTCGTATCTGCGCGCGAGCATCGGGCGCAGGTGCCGGTCCCAGTCCACCCGGGTCGACTCCGACCACCGGATCGTCGTCTCGGTGTTGGAAAGCCAGCGGCGCAACGAATCCCCGAGGTCGTCGGGGTCCGCTTCGGGCTCGGGTCGCATTCCGCGTCCCAGGATGCGACGGACGGTGAGCAGCACCAGGGCCAGGGCACCACCCGCGGCCGCCAGCACCAATTGGCGGTCGTGCTGCATCAACGCCAGCAGCTCGATCCCAACGATGAGGCAGATGCCCAGGGCTAGCGTCTTTTTCATACGGGACTCCGGGAGCCCAGCTCGTCGAGGACCAGCTGGAGAACGCGCACCGCCAGGTCGCGGTGCCCCTCGTTCATCACATGCGGGCTGAATCGCGCCTCGGCGAACAGGTTCACCAATTGAACGGCGTTATCGGCATGCAGCGCATGGTGTTCGACCGCCCGGGCCAATACCTCGGTCGGGGTGTCGAAGTCCTGCGGGGCTGCGCCGGGCACGTGGGCGAGTTCGCGTTCCATCGCGGCATAACAGGCGATGATCGCCTCGCGCGGCTCCCGGCTGAGATCGGTCATCTCGGCCAGCCCCCGTTCGGCGGCTCGCACCAGAGATTCCGAACGTGTCGGCGGCGCCGGAGATTCGGCGTGACCATCGATGACGGCGCCCGGCGTCGCCGCGCGCCACCGCCTGCGGGACATGACCACGGTCCCCGTGACGATGATCAGCATCATCGGGACGGTGGCGGCGAGCAGGATGCCGAACATGTCGCCGTTCTGGGAATGCGGCCGCTGCGTCGCGGGGGCGTTGCCATGCTCCGCCGACGGAGCGCCGTTCGTCTGTGGGGGCTGCGCCTGACCGACACCGTGCGGCGCCAACAGGCGGGACGCCACCATCACGATCAGCAGCCAGGCCACGATGACCGCCAACGCGATCAGCACCACGCGCCAGCTCGGCCGGCCCCTGCCGGTGCCGAGCATCTCGGACAGCTGGCCCGCTTGCGGCGCCGCCGCGCGCGGGTCGCGCAACCGCGCGATAACCGCGATCGCCACCAGCGCGAGGGTCACGCCGAGGGCGACCACCACGAATATCAGTGCCACCCGGCTGCCGGCGGCCTCGCCGCGCTCTTCGTGGTGGGCGGCAGGGAGGTAGCCCCGCAGCGCGGCGGAGACGACGAGCAGCAGCACGATCAGGGCGACGACCCGCCCCGTGGGCTTGTCAATACCAGGCATTGGCACACCACTCGTTTGTTGCGGCACTGGCCTTGCCTCATCCTGGCACGTCAGGCCGCGGGTTATCCACAGTCGGAGATCCATCCACAAAACCGCACTCGCGTGCGTATTGTCGAACGCCTGTTCGATAATGTTGGCTCGTGGGTCTACGGTTGAGCGCCGAACAGGCACGAGAGCGGATCGGCGCCGCTCTCGACGCGATCGACGTTGCCCACGATGTGTTACGGGAAACGTCGTCGGATGTGGTCGGCAACGACTGCCGGGTCGGGGTCGCCGAACGGCTGGAAACCCAGGAACGCACCAACCGGGGGCTGATGTACCGGTTCTTCGCGGAGATCGCCGACCCGCCCGATGGAAGCGGGTTCGTGCCGCGGGTGCGCGACAAGCTGTGGGCGCGGCTGCGCATCATGCCCAAGGAGATCACCCGCCGCTTCCGGCTCGCGGCCCGGATCCGGCCGCGGCGGTCGCTGACCGGTCCGCCCGTGGCACCGGAGCTCCCGGCACTGGCGGCCGCGGTGGCCGACGGTGCGGTCGGCGAGGACCACATCCGGGCGGTATGCGCGGCGGTGGATCTCCTGCCCTCCCGCGTATCGCCCTTGGATGTCGCGGACGCCGAGCGCGCGCTGGTGCGGGATGCGACCAAACTCGACGCCGGGGTCCGAGATCAACCCCGCGCACCACCCCGACGAACTCCTGCGCGGCGACCCGGATCCGCCCGCTACGGACGAGGGCTGAAGCAACCGCGCGCGTCTCGCCAAGCGGCCCCGCCCGGTGGGACACTACGATTCGTGCCGCCATACCGCGATGTCGCAGCGTTCGACGATCGTGCCGCCGGCTACGACCGCGGCTGGCGCGGGCGGCTGCATCACGAGATCGCCGACCGCACCGCGCAGCTGGCCGTGGCGACGGTCACCGCTCCCGAGTATGTGCTCGACGTGGGGTGCGGCACGGGTTACCTGCTGCAACGGCTGGCTCGCCGCTACCCGAACGCCAAGCACCTCGCCGGGATCGATCCCGCCCCTCAAATGGTCGCCGCCGCAACGGCCCTCGCGCGCGACCCGCGACTGAGTTTCACCCGCGGAGTGGCTGAGGAGCTCAACTATGCCGACCGCGCCTTCGACCTGGTCGTCAGCACCACGTCATTCGATCACTGGTCCAACCAACTGGCGGGCCTGTTGGAGTGCGCCCGGGTGCTGCGGCCCGGCGGAAGCCTGGTGCTCGTCGACCAGTTTTCGCTGTGGCTGGTGCCGACCCTGGCCGTCGGCCGTCGCGGCAAGGCCCGCACCCGCCACCGCGCCGAGAAGCTACTGCTGCAGGCGGGCTTCCAGTCCCCCAAATGGCAGCGCCTGCATGCCGTGATCATCAACGCGGTCACAGCGAAGACGCGGGCCTAGTCCGGCTCGAAGGGCCGGAAGCTGCCATCGAGCACCTGCAGATGGCCGATCGTGCGCCCGGTGACCTTCGCGGGATCGACCAGGGTCAATTCGACTGCCGCTCGGGCGAATTCGTCGGCCGCGGCGGTCTCGTCGAACTCGCGGGCATAGTAGGCCAGCCCTGGGGTGAGGATCGGCTTCGACGGTGACAGCGCATTGACCGCGATGTCGTGATCGGCGAGATCGTATGCCGCGCACTGGGTCAGATGCTCCAGCGCCGCCTTGGATCCGCCATAGCCGGGCAGCACGCCGCCGCTGCGGTCCGGGTACGGCCCGTCGCCGGGGATCCTCGATGCGACCGAGGTGACGTTGATGATCGACCCACCGCCCGCTTCGATCATGTCCGGGCTCACCAGCTGCATCAGCTCGTACGCGGCGAAGACCGCGATCTCGAAATGCCGGCGATACGCGGCGAGCGGAATGCTGACGAATCCCGGCCAGCCGGGTTTGGCGGCGCCACCCGCCGGCTGCGCGGACTTGGCGCGCGGTTCGGAGCCGGGCGCCGGGGGCCTTCCGGGCGCGGTGAAGGCCGCGTTGTTCACCAGGATCGTGATGGGTCCCAGGGCTTCTCGCGCCTCAGCCACCAGCCGGGCGATGTCCTCACGGTCGGTCAGGTCGGCCCGGATCGCCACCGCCCGTCCGCCGGCCGCCTCGATGTCGGCGACCGTCTCACCGATGGTGCCGGGCAACCGCTCGTCCCATACCTGCTCGGTGCGGCCCGCCACCGCGACGGCGGCGCCCTCCGCCGCGAGGGCCAGCGCGATCGCCCGGCCCAGTCCGCGGCTGCCGCCGGTGACGATGGCGGCCCGCCCCGCCAGGCGCCCGGTCATCGCTTCACCCCGTGCACGACGATGGCGGTGGTCTGCTCCACCCATGCATCGTCGAGTTCGTCCTCCGGGCGCAGCAGCATGCGCAGCATCGTGGCTCCCCCAATCAACTCGATCAACCGGTCCGGGTCCACGTCGGGATGCGCTTCGCCCCGGTCGACGGCGTCACTCAGCCGCACCCGCACCGTCGCGAACAGGTCCGCGAACCGCGACATCACCCGGGCGTTCAAGGCAGGATCGGCGGTCATGTCGGCCACCAGGCCCGGCAGGGCGGCGCGAACGACCGGGGTGGTGAAGACGTCGCGCGTGGCCTCGATCATCATGCGGATGTCGGCGGCGATGTTCCCGGCCGGCGCCTCCAGCGCGGTGGGCGCCACCGGGAAGGCCGCCTCGTGCACCAATTCGGCCTTGCTCGACCACCGGCGGTACAGGGCCGACTTCGTCGTTCCCGCGCGCTCGGCGACCGCCGCCAGACTCAGATTTGAATAGCCCATTTGGACAAGCAGTTCCGCGGTGGCCGATAGGATGGCCGAGTCGATACGCGGGTCCCGCGGGCGGCCGGCACCGGGGGCCTTGTCAAGGGTGGACGGGTCTGCTTTCATATCGCTACCTACCGTATCGTAATTGCCGCGCCGAAGTCTCAAAGAGAATCAAGTCCCAAAGAATGGGAGGCACCCGTGGCCAACGAACCCGTGCTGGACAAGGTCGACCGGCTGCAGCGCTCCAGCCGAGACGTCACGACGCTGCCCGCCGTGATGTCGAAATGGCTGTCGACCGTCCTGCCCGCCGGAGCGATCCCGGAGGTGACGGTCGAGAGCGGCGTCGACTCCACGGGCATGTCGTCGGAAACCATCATCCTCTCTACTCGCTGGCAAGAGGGCGGGAAGCCCGTCGAGCAGAAACTCGTGACCAGGGTTGCGCCCGCCGCCGAAGACGTGCAGGTCTTCCCAACCTACCGGCTTGACCACCAATTCGAAGTCATCCGAAAGGTCGGCGAACTCACCGACGTACCCGTCCCGCGGGTGCGCTGGCTCGAGCCCACCGGCGAGGTGCTGGGCACCCCCTTCTTCGTGATGGATTACGTCGAGGGCGTGGTCCCGCCCGACGTCATGCCCTACACCTTCGGCAACAACTGGTTCGCCGACGCCCCCGCCGAACGTCAGCGCGAGCTGCAGGACGCAACGGTTGGGGTGCTGGCCAAGTTGCATTCAATCCCCCACGCGGAGAACACCTTCGGCTTTCTCTCCGACGGCCAAGACGGCGACACCGCGCTGCACCGACACTTCAACTGGGTGCGGTCCTGGTACGACTTCTCGGTCCCCGACATCGGCCGCTCGCCGCTGCTGGAACGAACCTTCACCTGGCTGGAGGACAACTGGCCGGCCGAATCGGCCGCGCGCGAGCCCGTGCTGCTCTGGGGCGACGCCCGGGTGGGCAACGTGCTGTACCGCGACTTCCAGCCGGTCGCGGTGCTGGACTGGGAGATGGTCACGCTCGGGCCCCGGGAGCTCGACGTGGCGTGGATGATCTACGCGCACATGGTGTTCCAAGAACTGACCGGCCTGGCGGGCCTGCCTGGCCTGCCGGAGGTGATGCGCGAGGATGACGTCCGCGCCACCTATCAGCGACTGACCGGCGTGGAAGTGGGCGACCTGCGCTGGTTTTACGTGTATTCGGGCGTCATGTGGGCCTGCGTGTTCATGCGCACCGGCGCGCGCCGGGTGCATTTCGGCGAAACCGAGAAACCCGACGACGTCGAGTCGCTGTTCTACCACGCCGGATTGATGAAACGTCTTATCGGAGAGGAGCAATAATGCTTGGCCCGCTCGACGAGTTCCCGGTACATCAGATTCCGCGGCCGATCGCCTGGCCGGGTCCGTCGGACCGCAATTTCTACGATCGCTCCTACTTCAACGCCCATGACCGCACCGGAAACATCTTCGTCATCAGCGGCATCGGCTACTACCCCAACCTCGGCGTCAAGGACGCGTTCTTCCTCGTCCGGCGCGGGGACACCCAGACCGCGGTGCATCTGTGTGACGCCATCGACCAGGACCGGCTCAACCAGAACGTCAACGGCTACCGGATCGAGGTCATCGAGCCGTTGCACAAGCTACGCCTGGTCCTCGACGAAACCGACGGCATCGCAGCCGATCTCACCTGGGAGGGACTGTTCGACGTCGTGCAGGAGCAGCCGCACGTCCTGCGGTCCGGCAACCGGGTGACGCTGGACGCGCAGCGGTTCGCCCAGCTCGGCAGCTGGAGCGGCCGCATCGCCGTCGACGGCGAGGAGATTCCTGTCGACCCCGCGACCTGGCTCGGCAGCCGCGACCGGTCGTGGGGCATCCGGCCGATCGGCGAGCCGGAGCCGGCGGGCCGGCCCGCCGACCCGCCGTTCGAGGGCATGTGGTGGCTGTACGTGCCGATGGCGTTCGACGACTTCGCCATCGTGCTGATCATTCAGGAGGAGCCCAATGGCTTCCGTTCGCTCAACGACTGCACCCGCATCTGGCGCGACGGCCGCGTCGAGCAGCTGGGCTGGCCGCGGGTGAAGATCCACTACCGCTCCGGCACCCGCATCCCCACCGGAGCGACCATCGACGCCACCGCCCCCGACGGCACCGGAGTCCACTTCGACGTCGAGTCCAAGCTGCCGGTGCCCATTCACGTCGGCGGCGGCTACGGCGGCGACTCGGACTGGCTGCACGGCATGTGGAAGGGCGAGAAGTTCGTCGAGCGCCTGACCTATGACATGACAGACCCGGCGATCGTCGCGCGGTCGGGTTTCGGCGTGATCGACCACGTCGGCCGGGCGGTGTGCCGCGACGGCGATCGCGAGCCGGTGGAGGGCTGGGGCCTTTACGAACACGGCGCGCTGGGCCGCCACGACCCCTCCGGGTTCTCCGACTGGCTCACCGTCGCCCCCTAGTCAGCCCGCGAACGTCGAGGAGTTCCGGGATTCTCGGGCCATCTCGCGCAACAAATCGACGTTCGCGGGTGTCGGGCAATTGCCCGACGAAATCGCGGAAATTGGGGTTGACTGGTGCGCGTGCCAAATCCGCCGTGGATTGTCGACGTTGTCGTGGTCGGCGCAGGCTTTGCTGGACTCGCCGCGGCGCGCGAGCTGGCCCGCCAGGGACATGACGTGGTCGTCTTCGAGGGCCGCGACCGCGTCGGCGGCCGGTCGTTCACCGGCAGCGTGGCGGGCTTACCCGCCGACCTGGGGGGCACGTTCGTCGGCCCGACCCAGGACGCGGTCCTGGCGCTGGCGGCCGAACTCGACGTCCCCACCATCCCGACCCACCACGACGGCAAGAATGTGATCCACTGGCGCGGCTGGACGCATTCCTATCGCGGCACCATCCCCAAGCTTTCGCTGTCCGGGCTGCTCGACATCGGCCGGTTGCGTTGGCAATTCGACCGGATCGCCCGCAGCATCCCGCTGTCGGCCCCGTGGGACGCGCGCCGGGCGCACGAGCTCGACGGCGTGTCGCTCGGCGGCTGGCTGCGCTCGGTACACGCCACCGCGTCGTCGCACGACCTGCTGGCGATCGTGTCCCGGGTGACCTGGGGATGCGAACCCGACGACGTGTCGATGCTGCACGCGGCCCGGTACACGCACGCCGCCGGCGGCCTGGACCGGCTGCTCGACGTCGAAAACGGTGCCCAACAGGACCGTTTTCCTGGCGGCACCCAGCAGATCGCCGAGGCCGCGGCCGCCGAGCTGGGCACCCGGGTCGTGCTCAACGCGCCGGTCCGCCGCATCGACCGGCACGGCGCCGGGGTGACGGTCACCACCGACGTCGGCCAGGCGGAAGCCGGATTTGTCGTCGTCGCGGTCCCGCCCGCCCACCGCGCAGCCATCGAATTCGCTCCCCCGCTGCCCGCCGAGTACCAACAACTCGCCCAGCACTGGCCGCAGGGCCAGCTCAGCAAGGCCTACGCGGCTTATTCCACACCGTTTTGGCGGACCAACGGCTTCTCCGGCCAGGCGCTGTCCGACACCGGGCCGGTTTTCATCACCTTCGACGTCAGTCCGCACGCCGACGGGCCGGGCGTCCTGATGGGCTTCGTCGACGCGCGCACCTTCGACTCGCTCTCGCCCGAGCAGCGTCGCCATGACACGTTGCGCTGCTTTGCGACGCTGTTCGGTGACGACGCCCTGAAGCCGCTCGACTATGTCGATCATCGTTGGGGCGCAGAACAATTCGCGCCCGGCGGTCCCACCGCCGCGGTCCCGCCGGGCTCGTGGACACGGTTCGGGCCGTGGCTGCGCGAGCCGGTCGGCCCCATTCACTGGGCCGGGACCGAGACCGCGGACGAATGGACCGGGTTTCTCGACGGCGCCGTCAGGTCCGGCCAGCGGGCGGCCGCCGAGATCACCGCCTTGCTATGAACTGATCCGCACGTCCTGGGTCACCGACTCGGCGAGTGCCCGCAGGTGGCGGTTCACCTCGCGTGGGTGCTCCAGCATCGAGCAGTGGCCGCCGGGCAGCTCGACCAGGCCGATGACGTTGGGCGCCGTGCCCGCGATCCTGCGGGCCTGGCTGATCGGGGTCAGCCGGTCGCGTTCGCTGCCGATGACCAGCGTCGGCACCGTCAAACCGTCCAGTTCCAGGTATCGCGACCCCAACGCGGCGACCAGCATCCTGGCGCAACCGGCGCGCCCCGCGGGCGATGTCTGTTCGAAGAACTGGTGGACGATCCTGGCGACGTTGGGGTCGGCTTCCTTGCCCACCGCCAGCATCCCGACCAGATAGCGGCTCGGGATGCGGGCCGCGGTGGGGATCGGGAACCCGCCGAACGCGTTGATCAGCGCGCGGCCGGCGGCCACTCGGGCCGGCGACAGCCCGCGCGGCACCGACAGCAGCTGCACCTTGCGGACCAGATCCCCTGTCGTGGTGTTGATCAGCGCGACGGCGTCGGCGCGCCGGCGAACCATGTGGCGGTAGCGCGCCGACCATGCGGCGATGGTGATGCCGCCCATGGAATGGCCGGCCAGCACGGCGCGCTCGTGCGGCGCGAGCGTCGCATCCAGCACCGAATTCAGGTCGGAAGCAAGGTGTTTCAGGCTGTACCCGTTACGCCGGGGCATGCCGCTGCGCCCATGGCCGCGGTGGTCGTAGGCGATCACCCGGTAGTCGTTGGCCAGGTCCGCGATCTGGTAGGCCCAGGCGCGGATGGTGCATGTGATGCCGTGCGTCAGGACAATCGGATAGCCGTCGGGCGGCCCGAACACCTCGGCGTGCAACCGGGTGCCGTCGGTCGCGTGGACGGCCACCGTCTGGCTCGGGGGCAACATGTGGGGGTAGGGATCGACTGCGCGACCCGATCGTCGAGCACTCATCGCCGCCTCCCCCTCCAACGCGGCCTCGTCGCCGCAGTTAAGGACTCGCGCAAGTTTATCCCTAAGGTCCGTTCGGATTCGGTAAATCCGGCAAACCGTTTTCGATGTGAGACGCTAACACCCGTGTACCCGATGTCCCGTCGGGAATTCATCGCGGCTACCACGGGCGTGGTCGGCGGTGGGCTGATGGCCGCCTGCGCTCCGAACCATCCGCCGTCCGCGCGCCCGCCCCGACCGGATACCCGGTCGGTGCTCGTCATCGGCGCTGGGATGGCCGGCCTGTCGGCCGCCCGCAGCCTCGCCGATGCGGGCTGGCCGGTTCGTGTGATCGAAGCCCGCGACCGCATCGGCGGCCGGGTGCACACCGACCGCGACTGGGGCGTACCGCTCGAGATGGGCGCGTCGTGGATCCACGGCACGGCGGACAACCCGCTGGTGCAGCTGGCGCGCCAAGCGGGGGCTCAGTTGGTCACGACCGACTATTACAGCTGGGCCAAGCTCGTGATCGATCCCAAACTTCCACCGCTGGACTACGACCCGACACTATGGCGCGTGTTCGTGGAACGGGCACGTTACCAAGTCGACGCCGGCAGCCTGGCGGCCGCCGTCAACGCCGCGGCAGGCGGCGAAGCGCTGTCCACCTCGGACCGCGCCCAGTTGGCCTTCTATCTCACCACCGAGATCGAGGATGAGTTCGCTGCCGACGCGGATCAGCTGTCCGCCATCACCTTTGACGAGGGCGACTACAGCGGCGGCGATCAGGTTGTCATCACGAACGGCTACGACGCTCTGCCGAAGCTGCTCGCCGACGGGTTGCGGGTCGAGCTGAACACGCCGGTGACGGCGATCGCGCGACGCGACGACTCCGTCGTCGTCCGGACAAAAGATCGGACTTACCAGGGACCCGCCGCAATCGTCACCGTCCCGCTCGGCGTGCTGAAAGCCGGTGCTATCGCTTTCAATCCGCCCCTCCCCGACTCGTACCGCCGCGCGGTCGATGCCCTGGGCTTCGGCGTGCTGTCGAAGAGTTTCTTCCGGTTCAACCGGCGCGGCTGGACGGTGGACAACGCTTTCTATCAATACCTCGCCGCCGACCGCGGCCCGTGGGCCCAGTGGTTCAGCCTCCCGGCGGCCGCGGGCCCAATCATATTGGCATTCAATGCCGGCGACCGCGGCCGCGCCGTGGAGGCCTCCTCGGCCCGGGATCTGATGACCGCCGCGCTGCCGATCGCTCACCGGCTGTTCGGCGATGACACCTCCCCGTTCGAGGTCAAGACATCGGACTGGAGTGCCGACCCACATGCGCGCGGTGCCTACTCTTTTCACGCCCCCGGCTCCGGTCTGGATGACCGGCGCCGACTGCAGGAACCGATCAGCGACCGGCTTTATCTGGCGGGCGAAGCGGTCGGCGTCACCAATCCGGCCACGGTGCACGGCGCCATGGCCAGTGGCCGGCACGCCGCCGACCAGTTGATGCGCCGCTTGGGTCGTTAGGAAGCAAGCCCGCGGAGCCGCGTCGACGCGTCATCCTGCGGTTCGTGCTGCCGGGCCGGGCCCGACACCAACCGTCGGCGGGCCGATGTGACGCCTTCGATGTGCGCGAGGGCCGCAGGGACCGAGTCGGCCATGGGCAGGCCGAGTTCGGGCAGGACCCGTGTGAGCCGGCGCAGCGCCACGCCGCTGACGATGCAGCACCGCAGCCCGGCGTGCCGATGCTCCTCGCTGAGCACCAGCAGCGTTCGCAGACCCGAGGCGGCAAGGAATTCCAGGCCGGCGAGGTCGAGGACCAGCGGGGCCCTGAGCCGCGAAAAGCGGCGAATGGCCTCGGCAATGAGGGCGGTGTTGGATGCGTCGACCTCGCCTTCGAGGCGCAAGATGGTGGCCACACTACGGGCGTGAACATCGATTTGCGCTCCGGCGCAATCGATTTGGTAACGGCTGCGGGGTTGTCCGAGCAGCCCGGGTGTATGTCGATCGGGTGTATGAAGATCGGTTGAAGCAGTCATGTTGAGTGCGCCCTTCAAGGGGATTGGAGTGAGCAGGGCGAGCGACGACGGTGTCCGAATGGCGCCCGTTTATAACGGCAGCTGGGGACTCAACCTGGCTACAGCCTACCGGCTAGAGCGGTCGGCCGTACGCACAAGCGACGCCGCGGGCCCACCGGGTGACCCGGAATCGGAGCTCAACCAGGCGGTTTCGCTTTCACTCTGGGTGCGAAAAACATCTTTCGGCGTGTTGGTCACAATGACATGACGCGCCGGCGACGCGCGGTCAACGCGGTGGGCCTGACCTGGGGTTTAGCGGCGTATCGCCATCACGGCCGAGGGGTCAGATGCCGGAGCGTGGTGTGCGGGCTCTGGCCGTACGTCTGCCGATACAGCACCGCGAACCGGCCGGTATGCGCGAACCCCCAGCGCTGGGCGATGTCCGTGACAGTGGTGTTGGATGGCGCCCCGGCCAACAGCTCTTGATGGGCGCGGTTGAGACGCACGCGGCGAATGTATTCCGTTGGGGTGCTGGCAAGTTGGCGGCGGAACAGGTACTGCACCGCCCTGGGGGTCAAATGCACGGCGGCCGCGACGTCGTTGATGCTGACGTCCTCAGCGGCGTGACGATGAATGAAAGACGTGGCGTCCTTCAGCGTTTCGGGGAGCGCGGGCTCGTTGGCCAGGTCCTGCTCGGTGATGTTGGACGGATAGCACTCGAGCAGCGCGCCGGCCAACAGCGGAGTCTGCGCATCGATAGTGCGGAACTGGTCGTGCCGAAGCGCTGACGCCGACCCGCCCGCATCGCTCGCGAGTTCAGCGTCGACTGCGGCTTGGCCCGCTTCGGGCGGTCGTCCGACTGCGTCGGCGAGCACGCCGGTGCCGGTGTTGTCGGTGGCGCTCATCATGGTCGTCATAGTTGGCGTCCCCAGAGGGCTACGGTGTCATCATTGCATCACCGGACACCCGATGACTGCAAGCGTTGCGGTGCCGAACGCGGGGCCCCCACCTGTTGGTAGATGTTCTGCGAGTCAAGCGCAATCCTGTCCCAGGCGTAACGGGACAGCGCGCGGCTGCGGCCCGCCGCACCCATGCTCTCGCACTGGAAGCTCTGCGCCAGAAGGCTTCTCAAGGTAGCTGACAAGCTACCGGGAATTTCCGACGGGAGCACCAGCCCGGTGATATTGTCGACCACGGCGTCCTTGAGCACCCCGACGCCGAAGGCCACCACCACCACGCCACTGGCCATCGCTTGTAGCACCGTTGTCGCGCGCGGTGGCTGGCGCGGCGTGCACGCGACCACGTCCGCGGACCGCAGCAGCATGGGCAGTTCGTCGCCGGCGACGGTGCCCGCGAACCGGACTCGCTCGGCCACCCCCAACTTGGCGGCCTGCTGTTGCAGCCTGGCCCGCGCCCCGTCGTGGTCGGGGTTGGTGGCCTCGGTCTCAGCAATCACCAGCTCAGTGGCCGGAACCCTGGGCAGCGCCCGGACAGCGATGTCGAAGCCGTTGCACGGCATGGGGTTTGGCGCGAGGCAGAGGACGCGATGCAGGTCGCTCCGGGCCAGTGCCGGGCCGCGGGAGTCGTATCGCTCCACGTCGACCCCGCTGGTCAGAGCGGACACCCGGGCGCGGCTGCGGCGCAACCGGCTCAGGGCATCGACGTCGTCGGCGCTCTCCCCCGTCACCCACGTCGCGCTGCGCGCCAGTAGCGGTTCGATTCGAGGCCGTTCGCTGTTCGGTGCCGATCCGACGGCGCCGCTGCGCCCACTCGTGGCGGCCAGTCCCAGAAAACTCTGAACGGTCGGCACCTTTAGCCGCCGCGCGGCCAGCTGGGCGGCCAGACCGCCGAGCCACCCGTACGCGTGCACCACGTCGGGCGCGTCGGCCGCCCACTGGCGGGTGAGCGCCCCCGCCCAGTCGCCGATGTACGGCAGCACCTCCGAGGCCGAAGTTGCCCCGCGGGGGCCGACGGTCACCGCTACGGTGCGGTGGCCACCGGTGTGGTTTCCCGCAGCTCGGCGGCCTTTGCGCCGGACGAACCCGGTGACGTCGTGCCCCCGGGACGCGAGCGCGGCGCACAGTTCCTGTGGGTCCTCACCGACGACGTCGTCGCCGCTGACGATCGCGATCCTCACTACCGAACCCCTTCGTCGCCCTTGACGTGGTGGCGTACCCGGCCCGGCATCGACGAAACGGGCCCCCCGACCTTCGCCGGCCGCGCGCCCATTTCGCATTGGGGATAACCACGGCGCCCGGCGCGCCGGTGCCCGAGCCGCAGCCGGACAACGGCAAGCCGGTAGCGCAGGAAGCCGCCCCCGCGCCGGAAGGCCCGGAGCCGCCGCGCGATGACGCCGTCAACACCGCGGCATGCCGCGGCGAACTGGCCGGATCGCGCGCCGCCGCGCGCAGTTGGCCCGCCAGGCGGCCGAGGAAGCGGCCGCGCGGTGGGGTGGCTAGCTCACCACCTCCATGAGCAGGAGCGCGCCCACGACCGTTCCGTCACGCGAACGAAACGACGTGCAGGTGAAGCGGACCCGGGTTGGCCGGCCGCGGCGGTTGACCGCATCCACTTCCGTCACTCCGGAGCTGTCGGCGTCCACGAACGCGTCGCCGATGAGCGGCCGGACGCTGTCCAATGGCATTCCGATGTCCAAAGTGGTCAGTCTGGTTCCTATCGTCTCGTCGGACCGCAGCCCCCAAAGCTCCTCGCAGCCGCGGTTCCACAGGATCACCTTCATCTCGCGGTCCACCACGACCATCCCCATGTGGACAGAGTCGATCAGCGAATCCAGGAAATTCTTCGCCTCGTCCAGTTCGAGGCTGCGCTCCCGCAACATGTCGTTGATGGTGTGCAGCTCGTCGTTCGTGGACTGCAACTCCTCGTTCATGGTCTCGAGCTCTTCGTTGGTGGACTGCAATTCCTCGTTCGTGGTCTCCAGCTCCTCCACGGTGGACTGCAGTTCCCCGTTGGTGGTCTCCAGCTCCTCGTTCGTGGATTGCAGCTCTTCGTACGCCGCTTCCAGCTGGCGGTTGGTCTGGACCACCTTGTCCAACAGGGCGCGCGTCTCGCTGACGTCGAAGAACACGATCGACACACCGAGCAGGCCGTTCTCGGCGTCGACGAGCGGATTGACGTGGATTTCGAACCACACCGTCTCGGCGCCGGGCCGCTGCCATTTGACGTCCTGGATCCGCGCCGACCGCCGCTCCACCTTGGCCTGCTCCAGATAGGCGCGGAGCTCCACCGGACTGTAAGACACCTCGAGGTCGCGCAGCAGCCGGCCGATGTCGCGGGCCGAGAGCCCGAACAGGGTCTCGGCCTGCTGGTTGATCATCGCGACGATGTCCTCACCCGTGACCACGATCTGGGCCACCGGGCTGGCACGAAAAGCCAAGTCGCGCACCGTGGTCAAACCCGTCATGTCGACGTGGCGTTCGTAAAATGCCCCGTCCGGGTCGTAGCGCTCCGCGCCCGTGTGGCTTCCGAGCTCCTTGCGGAAGATTCGGTGTTTCAGATTCAGCGGGGTGAACCGGCCGCCGTGGCTGAGCAGCATCTCGGCGTGCCCGAGGAACAGCGTCCCCTGCGGTGCCAGTGCAAAATGCAAACGGCTCAACACGTTTCGCTGGGTCTCGGCGTTGAGGTACATCAGGGTGTTGCGGCACACCAGCAGATCGACACGCGAGATCGGCGCGTCGTTGACCAGATCGTTGCGGCCGAAGATCACCGCGCGGCGCAGATCCTTCTGAAAAACGTAGCGGCCGTTGATTTGTTCGAAATAGCGCGACAGCAACTCGGCCGGCACCGACTCGACGGCCCTGGCGTCATACGACGCGGCGCGCGCCTGGGTCAGTGCGTCCTCGTCGATGTCGGTGGCGTAAATCTTGACCCGCTGCCGAAACGCCTCGGGCCCCAGGTTTTCGGCCAGCAGCATCGCCAGCGTGTAGGGCTCCTCGCCGGACGCGCATCCCGCGCTCCATACCCGGATCGGATCGGCGGGGCCGCGCTCCGCCAGCATCCGGGGAATGACTTCCGAACTGATGTACTCCCACGCATCCGCGTCACGGAAGAAGGCGGTGACGTTGATCAAGATTGTGTTGAAGAGGGCGGCGAATTCGTCGGAACTGGCTTGCAAGAAGTCGAGGTATTCCTCAAAGGAGGTGTAGCCCGCTTGGTCCATCCGGTGACGGACGCGGCGCATCAGCGACGCGCGCTTGTAGCCGGTGAAGTCGAAGCCGCGAGAATCCCGCATGTAGCGCAGCAGGGCCTCGAACGCCTCGTCAGTCGTGCCGTCCATTCGAGTCCCGTCCGCATCGAGCGTGGCCTGAAGGACTTGAACATTACTCGCGGTCGTCAGAATTGATTTTCGCGACCGACGAGGGCCCAGACCGTCTTGCCCGTCGATGTGGGGGTGCTGCCCCACGTCCGGCACAGCGCGGAGACGATCGCCAGGCCGGACACGACCTCGGCGCCGCGATCGGCGTCTTCGTGCCGGCCGGGCAGGCGGTCGCTGCAATCCTCCACCGCGACGGTGACGGCGTCGGAGAAGCTTTCGACGATCAGCACCGGCGCGCTGTCGGTGTGGTCGAGGACGTTTTCGACGAAGACGGTGGCCACCGTGGACGCGACCGGAGTTGCCTCGCCGCATTCCCATTCGGTGAGCCAATCGGTGATGACGGCGCGGGCAAGGCCGAGGCTGCCGGGCGAGCGCGGGAGTTCGGTGCGTGCCCGGCGCCGAACCTGCAACGACCGACTGCGCGCGGCACCCAGCGCCGACTCCCGGGTGGGATGCCACATAGCGGGCCACGCCGGCCGCGATGATCGCCCGCCGCGCGTTCGGCTGTGCGCGGACGAGCAGAATCGGAACGTCGGGCCAGATG
This sequence comes from Mycobacterium sp. 852002-30065_SCH5024008, assembly GCF_001665645.1. Classification (NCBI taxonomy): domain Bacteria; kingdom Bacillati; phylum Actinomycetota; class Actinomycetes; order Mycobacteriales; family Mycobacteriaceae; genus Mycobacterium; species Mycobacterium sp. 852002-30065_SCH5024008. Next base: position 95,574 of record NZ_LZSZ01000127.1, read on the forward strand.
CTGACGTGCCAGCGGGCGCTGGTGAAAACGGTCCAGGCCGAGGCCGCCGGGACGGACAGCCAGTCGACATCGACGATTACCGCGCGCGGCTCGTCCAGGGCGGCCTTGATGACGGTGTCGCGGACGGTTCGATACGTGGAGCTGTCCAGCACGCCCTCTACCACCAGGATCGGCACCTCCTGCTGCGCCTCGGCGTGAATGCGGATGCGCGGCTCAATCACCCTCATCACCGCCGTGCGGCGCGTTCGCCGACAATCCCGCCGCCAGGCGTGACGGGGCCTCCCCTCCTGCCGCGGAGGCGCCGATTGCCACCACGCCACGCAGGTCGCAATTTTTGCCGTTCGCGGTAATCATTACCCCCTCGACTACCCGGATCAATGCGAGGTAACCCAATCAGCGACGGGTAGCTGCGCAGACGAACAGGGTTTTCACTGGCGCCCGGGCGGGCATCCTGACCACGACGCCAGGGATGTCTCATCGTGAACAGGAGGATGGACCATGCCGAATTCGTCGATCAAGAACGAGAAGTTGTACAAGGACCTGCGCAAGCAGGGCGACTCCAAGGAAAAGGCGGCCCGGATCTCCAATGCGGCTGCCGCGCGGGGCAAGTCCTCGGTCGGGCGCAAGGGCGGCAAGTCGGGGTCGTATCATGACTGGACCGTTCCGCAGCTGAAGAAACGAGCGAAAGAGCTTGGCATGTCGGGGTATTCAAGCCTGACGAAAGACAAGCTGGTAGCCAAGCTCCGGAATCACTGACCGGCGAGGCCGAGCCTGTCGACCAACACCAGGAAGGCGACCGCGTAGTCGTTGTCAGCGGTGCACGCCCTGATTCGTTCCCAGTCCAGCCGTTCGCGGACCGCGCGCACGGCCGGCAGCAGTTTGGCGAAATCGCAATGATGCTCACCGAGGGAACGCAGCTGCTGGATCAGCACCATCGTGGGCGGCAGCACGGGCATCCTGATGGCCAACACATCGTGCTGCTCGGCGCAGTCCAGGACTGACGCTTCCACCCGCACGCCGTTGACGCGGTGCAGCACGTCGACGACCGTATCGCCGGTGCGCGCCTTGAAGAGCCAATCCTCCGGGGGACGCTCTACGGCGAACCCGGCATCGCTGAGGGTGGCCACGGCGTCGTCGACGTCGGTCTCGGCCACCACCAGGTCCACATCGTGCGTGGGTTCGGGCGCGCCGTAGGCCCACAACGCGTAGCTGCCGGCCAACGCGAATCGAGGGCCGTTCTCCTTGAGCGCCGATGCCGCACCACGCAGCGCATCCCTCAGCGGTGTGCTGGACGGGGGGGCGCCCACGTGGGCCTCGGTAGGTGCCATGGTGCATAGGTCATACCCCGCTGGCGGCGGGTGCAACCTGCGCGGACACGGCGCCAGAGTTGGTAAGCCCGTTTAACTTGCGGTCATTTGGGAAAATCTGTCTGTTGTGTCAACCGCTTGGCCCCGCGCCTATGATGCCGCCGCCGTCGTGGTCCCAGCTCATGATGAGCGGGGCGACACCGAACTCTGCCTCCTCACACCGGCGCGAACCCAGGCTCGGGCGCCTCACGGGTTCGATCACCGCCTCAGGCAACTGGGGAGAACGGCGGCGGGTGATTGCGTGTGACGGCGGGTTTGGTCAGGCACTGGCTCGAGTCGGGAAGGCTCGAGCTGCCACTGCCCGCGTCCGGGCGCACCGCCGAACGCTGGCAACGTCTAGCGTCACTGGCCGAGGAGAACATCGTGGCGGCCCGGGTCGCCGAAGCCCACGTGGACGCCGTCGCGATCCTGCACGAACTGGGTGGCAAACCCCCGGAATCCGGTCAGCTGTGGGGTGTTTGGGCGACCGAAGCGCCAGACGCGGTGCTGACGGCCACCGACGTCAAGGGGGCGTTCACCCTGACGGGCACGAAGGTCTGGTGCTCGGGTGCAGGGTTTTGCACGCACGCGCTGGTGACCGCCCGCCTCGAAGACGGAACGCCGGGCCTGTTCGCCGTGCAGGTGACCGACGCAAGCGTCAAGCCGCTGCCCAGCACCTGGTGGAACGCCGGAATGGCGGGTAGCGACACCAGACCGGTGCAGTTCACCAACACCCACGCCGTCGCCGTGGGCGATCCCGGCGACTATCTGAACAGGCCCGGTTTCTGGCACGGCGCCATCGGTGTGGCAGCCTGTTGGCTCGGGGGCGCACGCAGGGTGGCCGATCCCCTATACCGTTGCGCCCGAAGCAAATCCGCCGACGCGTACTCGTTGGCGCACCTCGGCGCCGTGGACGCCGCGCTGGCCGCCAGCGACGCGATCCTGGCCGTGGCGGCCACACATGTCGACTCCGACCCGTTCGACCGGACGGGCACCGCGCAACTGCTGGCCCGCCGCGTCCGGACGGTCGTGGAACACGCCGTCGACGAGGCCATCACCCGCACCGGCCGCGCGCTGGGACCGGGCCCGCTCTGCCAGGACGGACGGCACGCCCAGCGGGTCGCCGACCTGACCATCTACATCCGGCAAAGCCACGCGGAACGCGATCTCGCCGAGCTCGGGCAGCTCGCGGGCCGCCAGCGCTGAGGGCGCCATGAGAACCGCGCCGATCAGCAACAGTGCCCGGTTCGTGGCCAAGCCGCTGACCCATGGCGGCACCCCGGCGCCGTTGTGGCTGGCCGCTTTTGAGCGCGGCCCCCTGCCGGCAATGGACCTGGCCGAGTGCCGGCGCCTGATCGTCGTGGCACCCCACCCGCACGACGAGACCCTCGGCCTGGGCGCGATGATCGCCCAACTCATCGCATCGGGCGTCGACGTCCGGGTGGTGTCGGTCAGCGACGGGGGTGCCGCCCAGCCCGGGACGACGCGGTCCGGCCGGATTCGCCTGTCGACGACTCGCCGATACGAACTCCGCAGGGCCACAGGCGTTTTGGGAGCACCTCCCCCGGTGCGCCTGGGATTGCCCGACGGCGAACTGGCCAACCACGAGGACCGGCTCGCCCGGGCCCTCGTGGACATCTTGCGGTCGGCCGGGCCCGGCGCCTGGTGCGCCGCCACCTGGCGTGGAGACGGGCATCCCGACTACGAAGCCGTGGGACGCGCCGCCGCGGCGGCATGCGCGCGCACCGGCGTCGCGCTGCTGGAATATCCGGTCTGGATGTGGCACTGGGCCAGCCCGGCCGACCCCGCGGTGCCGTGGGGCCGCGCCCGCTCGGTCCCTGCGCCCGGCTGGGCAATCAACCGCAAACGGCAAGCGGCGCAATGCTATCGGAGCCAGTTGCGGCCGGGCCGCGCCGAGGCTCCGGCTGTATTGCCGCCGTTCGTCCTGCAGCGACTGCTCACCGTCGGTGAGGTGGTCTTCCGGTGAGCACGCGGCGGCCCGGAGCAGGCTGACCGTTGCCGGGCGTGGGACTGCACGGGCGGGAAAGTGGGTAGGAGAACCCCTATGCGTGTGGCGACCTTCAACATCCTGCACGGCCGCACCGTCGGTGACGGGGTCGAAGTTCAGCGGCTGCGTGACTGCGTGCGGCGCCTCGATCCGGACGTGCTGAGCCTGCAAGAGGTTGACTGTGACCAGCCGCGGTCCGATCGAGCCGACCTCACCGCCGTGGCGGCCGAGGCCATGGGGGCCGCGGAACACCGCTTCGTGGCGGCCATCTCCGGCACGCCCGGGGCGACGTGGATGGCCGCCACGGGTCGCGAGCAACCCGGCACCGCGGCCTACGGGATTGCCCTGCTGTCGCGATACCCGGTGGCCAGCTGGCAGGTGGTGCGGCTGCCCCGCATTCCGATGCGCTTTCCGATGTATTTGCCCGGCCCCAACCGGGTGATGGTGGTCGACGAAGAGCCCAGGGCCGCGGTCATCGCGCAGCTGCACACCCCGATGGGCGGGCTGACGGTGGCCAACACGCACCTGTCCTTCGTGCCCGGCTGGAATCGGCGCCAGCTGCGCCGGCTGGTACACGACCTGCGCGGCTTTCCCGGCCCGCGGCTGCTGACCGGCGATCTCAACATGACACCCAAGTCCGTGCGCCGGTGGTCGGGCATGCGGGCGCTGGCCGCGGCCGCGACATTCCCCGCGGACGCCCCCGACCGCCAGCTGGATCACATCCTGACCGACGATCGCCGCCTGCGCGGCAGCGCCGTCGAGGCCGAGCCCATGGCAATCTCCGACCATCGGCCGCTGGTCGTCGACCTCGAACACGCGTGAGTAGCGCGGCGTCAGGCCTGGTGGTGGCCGGCCCAGCCCGTCGCGGTCAGCCGGCGCCGGACACGCTCGATCTCGCTTATCGACGGCAGCTCGTCGGTGAGCCTGGTGATTTCCACCCCGACATCGACGTTGGTGATCGCACGACGCTCGACGACAAGCAGCTTCTTGGCGATGGTCGTGACCTCGTCGTCGGACACCCGCCGCGGCACCAGCGCCAACAGCGGCGTGTAGCCGAGCGCGGGCGCGCCGCTCGGGTAGCCCGCGCGCAGAAACGCGACAACGCTCGCGACCCGGTCGCTCAAACCCATCTCGCACCTCGCTCACCCACCGGCCGGCGGTCCTAGCCAGGAATAACCGGGCGCGGCGGTTTGAAACACCGTCCGCACCGGGGCGCAAAAAAGGGGTCCGGCCCCCAATCGGGACCGGACCCCTTCACCAACGACTTACTGGTTTTCCTTCTGGCGCTGCTCGGCGGCCTCCGCGCCGGCCCGGGCGGATTCGGCCTCGGCCTCCTTCTTACCCGCGTCGCGCTGAGCGTCGGCCTTGTCCTGCTGGGCCTGGCCCTCCTCGACCAGGTCGTTGCGACCGATGACGGTCCCTCCGACCTCCTTGACCTTGCCCTTCACGCCCTCGACGGCGCCGGTGACGGCCTCTTGCGGCCCGCTCTTGTCATCCCCCATGGGTCGACCTCCCTTTGGTTACTGTGCAACTCGCCTCTACGGCGTTCCCGTCGGCCGACCCGTCAAACGCCCCGGGCCATGTGCGCGCGATCACCGGAAGCGGGGCGCCGCGGAATTGGACGGTTTAAACCGCGACCGGCTGGGTAGTAATCAGCGACCGACGAAAGAGGTGAGGCGCCTGACCACCATCGCCGTGATAGGAGCGACCGGAACGGCCGGATCCCGCGTCGTCGACAGGCTCAAGGCCCGCGACGTCGCGGTCGTCGAGATTTCGCGCGCACATGGCGTCGACCTGCTCGACGGGGCGAGCCTGTATCGGGCGCTCAACGGAGTCGACGTCGCAATCGATGTATCCAACCCCGTGGCGGACGACGGGCCCGACATCGCCCAGACTTTGGCCACCGCCTCCCGCAACGTCATGGGGGTGTGCGCCGCCCGGGGCGTCCAGCGTCTGGTGGTGTCGACGATGGCCGGCATCGACGATCCGGTGTTTGACGGGCTCGGATACTTCGAGGCCAAACGGGCGGCGAAAGAGATTCTGCTCGACGGTCCGGTCCCGACCACGGTCGTGAAGTCCACCCCGTGGTACGAATCCGCCACCGGCCCCGCGGGGCCGGTGAGTTGTGATGGGGACGAGGTGATCGTCGAGGACTGGTTGGTCCAGCCCATCGCCGCCGACACCGTCGCCGACGTACTCGTCGAGGCCGCCCTCGGCCAGACGCACACGCCGCGCATCATCACCGGCCCGGACACCATCCGGCTGCCCGAACTGACCTCGAAAGTTCTTGCCCGGCAAGGCGACAGCCGTACCGTTCGGGCGGTGCAGCCCCGCGTGCCCGCGCTCGCCACGGGAGCGCTGCTGGCCTGCGAACGTGCGGTGGTTGTCGGCCCCGGCGTCGAATCCTGGCTGAGTTCGCTGCCACCGGCGAGTACCGACGGCCACGCGAAGGATGGTGCCGACAACCCCGACGCGTCGGTGCACAGGCCGGATTTCTCCCGGGTTTGAGCGCCAGCAAACGAAGAGATCTCGGCGGGTGACCGGCCTCGGCCTGCCATTGGTCAACTCGGTCACCGACGCCCTACAGCTGATCCGAGGCGGCCGCCGCACCGGGTGAACGCCGGGCTCGGGGTCGAATTCAGGTCACGATTCCGTCACGATCCTTCTTACGGTTGCTTAAGAACCGCCGAGTTTTCCGTAAGAATTCTCAGCCTTTCCGAGCGGATTTGATTGTTTGCTTAGTGAACGGCCACGTTCCGTGGGTTTACGGTCTTTCCGTTCGTCGTGAGCGAACACGGCCACTTTCCACTTCCGCTACTTTGGATTTCGAGGATCGGGAGCCTCGGTCGAAGAAGTCAATTCGCAATTCTGAAGGACACTGATCATGAAAATCAGCAGTATTGTCGCGCGCCGGCGTGTGGCCGGCATCAGTGCCGGCTGCCTGCTCGGGGGAATCACCATCGGTCTCGTCGGCGCTCCGTCGGCGGCCGCGGCGCCCGACTGCAGCCCCGGCGGTGTCAATGCCACGGTTTCGTCCGTGCAGGGCTCGGCTGAGCAATACCTGGCCGCGCACCCGGGCGCCAACCAGGTGGTTACCGCCGCCTACGGCCAGCCTCGTCCGGAGGCCGAGTCGAACCTGCGGGGCTACTTCACGGCCCATCCGCAGGAGTACTACGACCTGCGTGGCATCCTGGCGCCGATCGGCGACACCGAACGGCAGTGCAATGTCAAGGCGCTGCCGCCGACCCTGGAATCGGCCTACCAGGAGTTCATGGCCGGCTGATTCCGCTGCCTTACAGAACCGACCCGCCACGACGCTGTGGCGGGTCGCTTCTTTGCAACGTGTGAGCGGCAGCTGCGGCGGGTAATTGTCCAGTCAGCGAACGTAACTGGAGGGACATGATGCGGCTGCGTCGCAGCGTTCTGAGCAACCCGGGCATCGCGCGCAAGCGTCGGGGCAAAGGCTTCGCGTATTACCGGCCCGACGGGGAACTCCTGTCGGACCCCGAAACCCTGCAGCGAATCAAGGATTTGGTCATTCCGCCGGCCTGGAAAAACGTGTGGATCTCGCCGCACCCCAACGGGCACATTCAGGCCGTCGGCGTCGACGCCGCCGGCCGCCGCCAGTACCTCTACCACACCGCATGGCAGCAGGAGCGCGCCGAGGAGAAGTTCGACCGCGTCCTGGAACTGTCCACCCGGTTGCCGCAGTGGCGCGCCGTCATCGCGAAAGACCTGACGCGCAGCGGGTTGACCCGCAGACGGGTGCTGGCGCTGGCGTTGCGCCTGCTGGATCGCGGGTATTTCCGCGCCGGCGGAGAGCAGTATGCCGAGGAGCACGAATCGTACGGCCTGGCGACCCTGCTGTGTGATCACGTGGTGGTGCGGCGCGACGCGGTCGAATTCGACTTTCCCGCCAAGAGTGGCGTGCGGCGCACCGCGGAGATCGAGGACCCCGAAGTGGTCCGGGCGGTGCGCGCGCTGATGCGCCGGCCGAACCGTACCGAGCGGCTGCTGGTGTGCCGCACCGCATCCGGCTGGATAGACGTGCGATCCGACGACCTCAACTCCCGATTCAAGGAGCTCGTCGGTAACGAATACACCGTGAAGGACCTGAGGACCTGGCACGGGACGGTGTTGGCCGCCACGGCGTTCGCCGATGCGGACCCGGCCGTCTCCCGGCGGGTGGCCAAACGAGTGGAATCCGCCGTCATGAAGGAGGTCGCCGAGGAGCTGGGCAACACCCCGGCGGTGGCCCGCGGTTCCTACGTCGATCCGCGCGTCGTGACCGGCTACGAGCAGGGGCTCACGATCGCCGCCGCGACGCGTCGCGCCGAACGCGCCCGGGACCCCGACGCGGCCCAGGAGATCCTCGACAAGGCCACCCGGATGCTGATCCGGCGGGTGGCGAAGGGCCACAGCGCGTCCGGATCGTCGGCGCTGCCCAAGAGCGCGTGACCCGATCGGGGCACTGATCTACCTCGGAAACGTTGTGCTGCAGGGCTTTTGACCAACGGGCGCGGGCCGTCACGGGCGCCGCGGAAAAACGGACGAATAACGGCAGCGATCTTGGGTATGCCCGTCGTGTGGGAAGTGCCCTGGCGGCCCAGTCACGCCAGGTTGCGGTCGAAACAGACGGCCGCGGGTCATCGCAGCAAACCACGCACCACCGTGATTCCTGCGCTGTCCGGCGTACTAGCGAACCTCATCGAAAACCGTCTGTCTAGGAGGAACATCAATGGCCAAGCAAGAGGTCTCGGACTACCTGTTGGAGCGATTGCGGGCATGGGGCGTCGAGCACGTGTTCGGCTACCCCGGCGACGGCATCAACGGGCTACTCGCCGCGTGGGGTCGCGCAGACAACAAGCCGAAGTTCATCCAGTCGCGCCACGAGGAGATGAGCGCGTTCGAGGCGGTCGGCTACGCGAAATTCACCGGCCGGGTCGGTGTGTGCGTGGCCACGTCGGGGCCGGGAGCGATCCATCTGCTCAACGGGCTCTACGACGCCAAACTGGACCACGTTCCGGTGGTGGCCATCGTCGGGCAGACCAATCGCACCGCCATGGGCGGCAACTACCAGCAGGAGGTCGACCTGCTGAACCTGTTCAAGGACGTCGCCAGCGACTACGTCCAAATGGTCACCGTCCCAGAGCAATTGCCCAACGTGCTGGACCGCGCGATCCGGATCGCGATGACGCAGCGGGCGCCCACGGCGTTGATCATCCCAAGCGACGTGCAGGAGCTGCCGTATTCGCCCCCCGAGCACGCGTTCAAGATGGTGCCCTCCAGCCTGGGCATCGAATATCCCGAGATCGCCCCGGACGACGGGGCCATCGCGCGCACGGCCGAGATCCTCAATGCGGGCAAGAAGGTAGCCATCCTGGCGGGCACCGGTGCGCGCGGGGCGCACGAAGAGCTGGCCCAGGTCGCCGACCTCCTCGGGGCCGGAGCCGCCAAGGCGCTGCTGGGCAAGGACGTGCTGTCGGACGAATTGCCTTGGGTCACCGGCTCTATCGGCCTGCTGGGAACGCGGCCGAGCTACGAGCTGATGCGCGACTGCGACACTCTGCTCACGGTGGGATCCAGCTTCCCCTACACGCAGTTCCTGCCCGAGTTCGGGCAGGCCCGAGCGGTGCAGATCGACGTCGACGGTCGGCTCATCGGGATGCGCTACCCCTACGAGGTCAACCTGGTCGCCGACGCGAAGACCGCGCTGCGGGCACTGATTCCGCACCTGCGCCGCAAAGAGGATCGATCCTGGCGGGAAGAGATCGAGAAGAATGTGGCGCGCTGGTGGGAGACGATGGACAAGGAAGCGCACGTCAGCGCCGACCCCATCAACCCGATGCGCCTGTACTCCGAGCTCTCCCCCAAGCTGCCCGACGACGCCATCGTGACGGCCGACTCCGGTTCGGCGGCCAACTGGTATGCGCGCAATCTGCGCTTCCGCGGCAACATGCGGGGTTCGCTGTCCGGCACCCTTGCCACGATGGGACCGGGTGTGCCGTACGCGATCGGCGCCAAATTCGGCCAGCCGCGCCGGCCCGTCATCGCGTTCGTCGGCGACGGCGCCATGCAGATGAACGGCATGGCCGAGCTGATCACGATCAAGCGGTACTGGCAGGAGTGGGAGGATCCCCGGCTGATCGTCGCGATCCTGCACAACAACGACCTGAACCAGGTCACATGGGAAATGCGCGCCATGGCAGGATCACCGAAATTCCATGAATCCCAAGCACTTCCGGATGTCGACTTCGCCGCGTTCGCGGCCGGCCTGGGCCTGAACGCAATGGCCATCAAGGACCCGGACCAGCTCGAGGGCGCGTGGGGCAACGCGTTGTCGGCCGACCGTCCCACCGTGCTGGACGTCTTCACCGACCCCGACATGCCGCCCATCCCGCCGCACGCCACCTGGGATCAGTTCAAGGCGGCCACCGCGGCGGTGCTTTCCGGCGACGAGGACCGCGTCGGGTTCGTCAAGGTCGGCCTGAAAACCAAGGCGCAGGAGTTCATGCCGCACAAGAAGGGATGAGCCAACGGGCCGTCAGCGGACGACCCCGGCACGCGCGCTGCGCAGGTCGTCGACGAAATGCCCGTAGGCCTCGTCGTGTCGATCGCTGCGGTCGCGCAACACCGCCGACGGATGCACGGTCGCCACCACGGTCGGCTCCGGTGCCACGTCGACGAGGGACGCGGGCAGCCGCACTGGCCGGCCGCGCTGGGTGGACACCCGAAAGTCGGCCCCCAGCAGGGATTGCGCGGCGGTCGCGCCGAGGCACACGATGACCTGCGGCCGCACCGCCTCGATCTCGGCGATGAGCCAGGGGCGGCAGGCGACCACCTCGGTGCGGCCGGGCTTTTGGTGGATCCGTCGTTTGCCGCCCTTGCGGGTGAACTTGAAGTGTTTGACCGCGTTCGTCACGTACGCCAGCCCCGGATCGATGCCGGCGTCTTCGAGGGCCCGGTCGAGCAGCCGCCCGGCCGGCCCGACGAACGGCTCGCCCGCGAGGTCCTCCTGGTCGCCCGGCTGCTCACCCACCAGCATGATGGGCGCTCCCGCGTTGCCGTTGCCGAACACCGTTTGGGTGGCATCGGCGAAAAGCGGGCAGCCGCGGCAACATTCGGCCGCCGCTCGCAGCGGATCAAGTCCCCGCTCCTCGGGTAGGTAGCGGTCGGCGCCCGGTGCCTTGGCCGCGGTCATGGTGCCCCCTTCAGCCGGGGCGGGGTGCCCCACTCCCCCTCGAGTGGGGCACCCCGTGAGTCGGTGCTAGCCCTTGCCGACGATGGCGTCGCGGGCCCGGTCCAGCATCGCCGCGAACGGTCCGGCGGCCAGGTTGGCCGTCTGCGACTCGACGCCGGCGTGCGGCCGCGTCGGCGCGATCGCCTCGGCGAGCTTCGCCGCGCGGCCCATCCGTTCGAGCTCCTCGCCGCTCAATTCCTGGCCCAGCTTGGAGAATTCGTCGTGCTCCTCGTGCTCGGCGTGCTCGACGACCGCGTCGCGCAGCTGCGTCAGCAGCTGGGTGAACTCCGCGCTGTCCACGTCGAGCTTCTCCAGCTTCTGTAGGACGGTCTTGGCCTCGTGCTCTTCGTGCAGTCGCTCGTCGACCACCGCGGCGCCGTCGGAGAGCTTCCGCTTGGCCCGGGGGTGCACGATCTCCTCTTCGGCCGTTTCGTGAACGGCCAGCAATCGCCGGAGCTCGATGAACGTCTTCTCGCGTTCTTTCCCGGAGGCCGCAAGTGTTTCGGCGAACAACGACTTGATCTGCTGGTGCTGACTGACGAGAAAGTCGACCACATCGGTGGGCGACTTGATGGCGCTCTGAGCCATGGTGTCCTTCCCATCTCGGCTTGGCGCGCGGGCTGTTGCGCGCTTCTGATCGGCTACCCGACGAAATCCGGCACCAAACGGGTACGCCCGCCCACCAGTGGGTAGTTCCTCACCAAGTCGCGAAAATAGGGAGAACGCTTGTGGCCACCGGTGTCCGCAGTCGGGCGGCGATCCTCGGCGTGCTCGTCGTGACGGCCGGCTGCGCGGCGCCGGGAGCGTCGCTGGAAGGCGAGCCCGACGTCGCGCTCTGGTCGGTCGCCTCGCCCCTGCGTGATCCGGTGTGGTCGTATCGGGCGCACGTCCTCGTCGGGCTCACCGGCGATCACCGGCTGGCCGAGGTCACCGCCGGCGACCGCCCGGGCGAGGCCAGGACGCGGTTGTCGCAGCCCATGACGGTCGGGCGCAATCTGCAGATCAGCCAGAAGGACGACCGGATCGTGTTCGTACCGCAGCCGGAGCGCGGCAGGGTCGCCGAGGTCGACCTCGAAAGTCTGCGCCAGGTCGGCGATTTCGACGCCGGACCCGCCCCGGCGTATCTGTCCGAGGATGCCGGGTTGCGGACGCTGCTGGCGCTGTCGTCGGACGGCACGTCGGTAACACCGGTGGACCAGTACGGCTTCCGGAAGCTGCCCACCGCCCCGATCGCCGGTGATCCCGCGGACACCATCGACGGCGCGAACCGCGGCCGCGAGATCGACTACCACGTGTACGCGCCGTCGGGCATCCGGCATTACCAGGGGTCTTCGTCGCCCGCCGAGGAGCGCGGCTCGCTGCGGATGAACGTCGCGGTCTCGGCGGGTGACGGCGCCGCGGCGTCGCGCAGCTATGTGGCCGGCCGCGACGACAGCACGCTGTACGCCGTGGATTCGCGCCGCGGCGGCGAGGGCTTGACGGTGCTGGCCAGTTCCCGGCTGCCGTCCCCGATCCGCGAACTGGGCACCGACGACACCAGGATCTACGCCGCCACGGACCACGAGGTGGTGGTGCTCGAGACGGCCAGCTTCACCGGCTTCCCGGCGCGCACGATCCCGGTCATCCGCGTCATCGGCTACCGGTCGGGACTGCCGCCGGCGGCCCAGACGGCGCCCCTGTCCGGCATGGCGATCGGCCCGCATCGGGTGTACCTGACCTTGGCCGACGCGCCCTATGTGGTCAGCGTCGCCAAGCCGCGGCTGTGACGCTCCGCCGGATCGTCGGCTACATTGCGGGCAGGTGCGGCCGGTAAGGAGGCGCTGGCGTGACCGACCCGCAGGACTCGTATTGGCAGAACCCCTACACGTACGACCCGCTTGGCCGGGTCCCGCCCCTGTCTCTTATACACATCT
>NZ_LZSZ01000128.1:0-789 GCF_001665645.1 Mycobacterium sp. 852002-30065_SCH5024008
AGGGAGCGGGTGGGGTGCAGCCGTTCCACGAGCAGCTCGAAGGGCACGTCTTGGTGCTCAAAGGCGGCCAGGCTGCGCGCGCGCACCTGCCCCAACAGTTCAGCCACACTGGGATCCCCGGCCACCTCGACGCGTAACACCAAGGTGTTGACGAAGAACCCGACCAGCTCATCAAGGGCCGGGTCGCGCCGGCCCGCGATCGGGAACCCAACGGCCACCTCACAACTGGCGCTGAGCTTCGAGAGCAGTATTGTCAGCCCGGCTTGGATGACCATGAAACTGGTGGCGTTGTGCGCGCGGGCCACCCGGGTGATCTGCTGCTGCAACTGCGCCGGCCACTCGATGGTGAGGCTTGCCCCGCGATAATCGGCTACCGCCGGATAGGGCCGATCGGTGGGCAGCACCAGGCGTTCGGGCATCCCGGCCAACACGTCTTGCCAGTAGGCCAACTGCCCGCCGATCACACTGTCGGGGTCCTCGAGATCGCCCAGCTGCTCACGCTGCCACAGCGTGTAATCGGCATACTGCACCGCCAACGGCGCCCAGGCCGGGGCCTGGCCTTGAGTGCGGCTGGCATAGGCGATGCCCAGATCCTGTATCAGCGGGGTGATCGACCAGCCATCCGCGACGATATGATGCGCCACGGCCACCAACACATACTCATCTGAGGCGAGCCGGAAAAGCTGGGCCCGCAACGGAATCTCGGTCACCAAATCAAACCGATACCCCGCCACCGCGGCGATGGCCTCCTCGAGCCGCTCGGGCAGCCAGCCGCTGGCATCCACCCCG
>NZ_LZSZ01000129.1:0-1932 GCF_001665645.1 Mycobacterium sp. 852002-30065_SCH5024008
CTCTTGACGAAATTCGCCGACAAGCTCGACCGCTCCGACAAGTCCGAGGATTCCGACGAGGACAAGGACTCGAAGGACAAGAAGTCGAAGGATAAGGACTCCAAGGACAAGGACTCCAAGGACAAGGATTCCAAGGAGTCGAAGGACAAGGACTCCAAGGAGTCGAAGGACTCCGACGACGAAGACGAAGACGACGACGACGAAGACGAAGACGAGTCCGATGACGACGAAGACTCCGACAAGTCCTCGGATTAGGTGCCGCTAGACGCTGCGAGCCCATCTCCGACCTAGAGAACTGAGGGATGCGCGCCGGGAAAAGCGAAGGTCACCGACGGGTCAGGGCCTTCCAATCTCCTAGCTGCACAAGCTTTCCGCGCGTGGCCGTGGGCGCCCTGCAGGCCGTGGGAGGATGGCGGTGATGACCACGGTATACGCAGGATTCGCCGTTTCACTGCTGCTGATGGGTCGAGCATGCCGCTGAAACGCGTCGACGAATTGGAGCCCGGGGACAAGATCCGGATGAAGATCGGACATGCCACCGTCGTCGCGACTGAACCGCTTGACGACGGCCGCACCCTGCTCACTTTTGCCTACGGGACCAAAGCCCCCGCGGACAACGATCTCACGGTGGATGTCCTGAATCCTGACGAGTGGGGTTGGTAAGGCGAGGACCAACGGGGACGTCGAAGCAATCGGCCGAAAAGCTTGTCGCCGATAGCTCTGGGTACGACCATTGGGGAAATGGTCAGGGACTCGGAGGAGAAACGATGGCCTCGGTCAGCTTGAAAATCTTCGTCGGTTTATGCGCGGCGTCGCTCCCGATCGCCCTGTCACTTTCCCCGACTGCCTTCGCCGACAACCCGTCCTGGAACGGCCAGTACGCGATCACATTCATGGTTGGGCCGAAGGCCGGGACCAGCATGGCGGTCGGCAACCCTGAGGTGCAGCACACCGAGACCTACGGTCTCCGCTCGAGCTGCACGAACGGAAAGTGCGTCGCCACAATCGTCAGTGGCCCTCCGCCAAGCAACCCGACGGTTCCGCAGCCGGTTCAATTCACGTGGGATGGAACGGCCTGGTCACAGACCAACGATTTTCAGTGGGATTGCATGATGCCCGACACGACGATCCAATGGAATCCGGCGCGAGCCACTGTGCGCTACACGCCCCAACCCGACGGGTCGCTTGACGGGATCATGCACACCGACATCTTGAGCGGGGCGTGCCAGGGCACCATCGACATGGACATGAAGGCCGAGCGCGTGTGAAATCCAGGTTCGGATATAAAACGTTGGCGCATAGCGTATTTCAAAAAATTAGCTGCGCTGTCCGGTGATTTCGGGGGCGCTAGTGCGGCCGGTTGGCCATGAAGCACTGCACTCGCTTAACCGCGTCGTTCGGCGCGACGCCCATTTCCACTAATCTTGCCGCTACTTGGTTGGAGGGAATTCCACCATCGAGATCCGTCGCTATGACATGAACGCTGGGAAACCAATCTTCTGCACTCACGCCCGGCGGCGGGGGCTTCGCATCGCCGCCTATGCATTGAACGTAACCATTGACGCCCGTGTCAGCGTGAGCCGGCGACGCCCCAATCGGCACGACGATGGCCATGCCGACCGCCGCAGCGACATAGATGAAACGCATGCTGCATTATCGCCGCGTTCGCGCGTTCGCGGAAGACCTGAATTTAGACATCAGCCTGTTGACTACTGGTTTATCTGGCGCTTGCCGAACCAGGCCCGGTAGGCGAGGTAGCCCATCAACACGGCGAGGCCTCCGGTACTGATCAGGCCCAGCGTCGTGCCTTGGGTGCAGACATTCAGCACGAAGAGGGCCAGGAATAGCACAGCCATCAGTGTGTAGAGGGCCCGGGCGTAGCCGGAGTTCGTCTTCACGCGCACATTCTCCCTGTCGTGGCCTGTCCTGGGA
>NZ_LZSZ01000130.1:0-615 GCF_001665645.1 Mycobacterium sp. 852002-30065_SCH5024008
AGACAGGACCTGCACTAGGGGGTGATGGGCCAGGGAGCGGGTGGGGTGCAGCCGTTCCACGAGCAGCTCGAAGGGCAGGTCTTGGTGCTCAAAGGCGGCCAGGCTACGCGCGCGCACCTGGGCAAGGAGTTCGGCCACGCTGGGGTCGCCGGCCAGATCGACGCGTAACACCAAGGTGTTGACGAAGAACCCGACCAGCTCATCCAGGGCCGGGTCACGCCGGCCCGCGATCGGGAACCCAACGGCCACATCACCACTGGCGCTCAGTTTGGCCAACAACGCCACCAAGCCGGCTTGGATGACCATGAAACTGGTCGCATGATGTGCCTGGGCCACCCGGGTGATCTGCTGCTGCAACTGCGCCGGCCACTCGATGGTGAGGCTGGCTCCGTGGTGATCGGCTACCGCCGGATAGGGCCGATCGGTGGGCAGCACCAGGCGTTCGGGCATCCCGGCCAGGGCCTGCTGCCAGTAGGCCAGCTGCCCGCCGATCACACTGTCGGGGTCCTCGAGATCGCCCAGCTGCTCACGCTGCCACAGCGTGTAGTCGGCGTACTGCACCGCCAACGGCACCCACCCAGGGGGCTGGCCTTGAACGCGGCTGGCATACGCCAC
>NZ_LZSZ01000131.1:0-2592 GCF_001665645.1 Mycobacterium sp. 852002-30065_SCH5024008
GGGCCTGGCCCGCGGCGGCCGCGCTCTTGACCGTCTCCAGCTCTGCGATGCGCTCTATCAGCGCCGATTCGTCGGCCGCGGCGTCAAGCTCCGCCAAGTATTCGAACATAAGTTCGATAGTAAACGGGGTCACCGACAAGCCCCTCGTCGCTACGCTGGCGAGTGTGAGCGCCAAGAGTCGGATCCGGGTGGCGCGAGTCTACGAAGACGTCACCCCAGACGAGGGTCAGCGCGTGCTGGTCGACCGAGTCTGGCCGCGCGGAGTGCGCAAGGAGGACCCGCGGGTGGGTACCTGGTGCAAGGAGGTCGCACCATCGAAGGACCTGCGCGAGTGGTACGAGCACCGGCCCGAACGATTCGACGAATTCGCCTCGCGGTACAAGGCGGAACTGCGGGGTAACCCGGCGCTGGAGGAGCTGCGGAAGCTCACCAGGCGCGGTGCGGTCACCCTGGTGACCGCGACCCGCGATACGGACGTCAGCCAGGCGGCCGTTCTAGCGGAGCTGGTGAAAAGCCACTGAACGCGTGAGACGATCGGGCGATGCGGCTGGGATTGCACGCCCTGGGAATCGGTGCCGGCGCCGACCGCGCGGTGATCGATGCCGTCGCATCAGCGGCGGACGACTGCGGCTTCGCCACGCTGTGGGTCGGCGAACACGTCGTCATGGTCGACCGGCCCGCCTCTCGCTATCCCTATTCGGATGACGGCGTCATCGCTGTTCCCGCACAAGCGGATTGGCTTGATCCGATGATCGCGCTGAGCTTCGCCGCCGCCGCCTCGTCTCGGATCGGGCTGGCGACAGGCGTGCTGCTGCTGCCCGAACATAATCCGGTGGTGGTGGCCAAGCAGGCCGCCAGCCTGGATCGGCTCAGCGGTGGACGGCTGACACTGGGCGTCGGTGTCGGGTGGTCGAAGGAGGAATTCGCCGCGCTTTCAGTGCCTTTCGCCCATCGCGGCGCGCGGACCGCCGAATACGTTGCGGCGATGCGCGCGTTATGGCGTGATGACGTCGCTTCGTTCGACGGTGATTTCGTCTGCTTCGATGCCATTCGTGTCAACCCCAAGCCGGTGTGCGATCGTCGTATCCCGATCGTGGTTGGGGGCAATAGCGATTCGGCGCTGCGCCGGGTGGCGACGTGGGGAGACGGCTGGTATGGGTTCAACATCGACGGCGTCGGGGCCGTCCGGGAACGCATCGCCAAGCTGGAGCAGCTGTGTGCCGAGGCGGGGCGTGATCGTGGGCAGCTGCGGCTGTCAGTGGCGCTGCGCGATCCGGGCGTTGCTGATATCGGCGCCCTCGCCGAGTTGGGCGTTGACGAATTGGTTCTCGTCGCAGCGCCCCCGGACCGGCCCGATGCGGCTGTCGAATGGGTCTCGGCGCTGGCTGAGCAGTGGACGATGGCGGCACCGGCATGAGCGAGGCCGATCCCATACTGCCGCGGGAGTTGACCGACATCGCTGACGAGGTGCGCGCCGTCCCGCCGCCGCCGATACCCGCACTGCCCGAGCCGTACGGCTTGCGTCTCGCCGACCCGGACGCCGACGCCGACATGATCGCCGAGTGGATGAACCGGCCGCACCTGGTGGAAGCGTGGGAGTCCGCGTGGCCGGTGACGCGCTGGCGTAATTATCTGCGAGCGCAACTCCGAGGTGGCTTCTCCCGCCCATTCATCGCAACGCTCGATGGAACGGACCGTGCTTACATCGAATTGTACCGAGCGGCAAAGGATTCCATCGCGACCCGATACGACTACGATGCGCACGATCTGGGTCTGCATGTCGCGGTGGCCGATCTGGATTACATCAAGCGGGGACACGTCAGTTACCTGCTGCCGTATTTGGTGGGCAGCATCTTGGGCCTTGATCCGCGATGCCGGCGCATCATGTTCGATCCCGACCACCGCAACGTCTTGGCGCGCACGTTCTGCGAACGGGGCGGCTGCGCCTTCCTCGGCGAGCACGACATGTCGAACCGGCGGATGGCGCTCTATGTGCTGCCCCGCACGCCCGACGACGTTCCCCAGGAGTGACTCAGAGCCGCTCGGCAATCGACTGCGCGAGGAGCGCCGCCGCCTCACCCAGCACGACGCTGACGACGATGTTGGCGACCGCAGCGCGCACCTGTCGTTCCTCGCCGAGCCGCTGCGTCTCCAGCATCCACGTGGAAAACGTGGTGTAGGCGCCGACAAAGGCGGTGCCGGCCAACAGGGCCGCCTCCTTGCTCAACACCAGGCCGCCGAGAAATCCGAGCAGCGCGGCGCCGCTGATGTTCACGACCAGCGTGCCGAACGGGAAGGATTGGGCGACCCGGCGGGCCACCGCGCGGTCGACCACGAAGCGCAGCAACGACCCGACGCCGCCGATCAGCGCGACCCCCGCCCACACCGCAGCCGTCGTGACCGCGCCCGCCGTCATCCGCGGATCCGTACCCGGCGCACCAATTTGGTGGCCAAGTGCACCGCCAGCAAGCCCAAGACGATGCTGGTGAGGGTGTAGCCCGCGGCCAGGGTCCAATGGCCGTGCTCGATCATCCTCAGCGTCTCGACCTGCATCGTGGAGAACGTGGTGAGTCCGCCGCACAACCCGGTGCC
>NZ_LZSZ01000132.1:0-129385 GCF_001665645.1 Mycobacterium sp. 852002-30065_SCH5024008
GCAGCGTCTGGCCCGCTTGCAGCCCGAGCTTTCCTAGCGACAGGTCGACCTTCGCGAGCTGCGCCTCTTCCAGGGTCATGTCGTCGCGCTCGAAGTACGCGCAGCTGTAGGTGCGCGTCGGGTCCAGGAACAGCGCGAAGAACTCGTCGGACAGGTCGTAGTGCGCCTGAACGTCGTCGAAATGCGGCTCTAGGCTCACGGGCTCGCTGCGGTTCTCAGGCACAAACAACCTCTGCTGTGGTGGATTTTTGCGGCGTGCGATCAAGGGCGATCACCACGCTGGTGCCCTAGTGTATCCGGACGGTGTATGCAGCCCTTCTGGAGTGTTCCCGGTCGGTTGACTGGCCCGCCACTATGGGACACCATGGCCGCGAACCGTAGCGGTGAGGGAGATGGGGCGGCGCGATGGCTGACATCACCATGTTGATCCTCGCCGACCACGAGTGGTTCCGCGAACAGTTCGCCCAGCTGGACTACCTGCAGGCGCAGGCGCCGACCGACGAAACCGCCCTGGCGCGGGTGTGGCGTCCCCTCGCCGACAAGCTCGACGTGCACGCCTATATCGAAGAGAAGATCTTCTACCCGCAGTTGCTGAGGCGGGGCACCGACGACGCCGAGGGCGAGACACTCGACGCCATCGGGGATCACAACGACATTCGCGACGGGGTGCGTGACGCCAACGCGGCCCGGGTCGGCACCGAGCAGTGGTGGGCGGCGGTCGGGCGCACCCGGGAGGCCAACGACGAGCACATGGGCGAAGAGGAGCGGGAAGGGTTGTCCGACTTCCGTCGCGCGGCCCCCATCGGCCTTCGCGAAGCGCTAGGGCGGCAATACAGCGACTTCATGGCCGAACATCCCACCACCGAGGGGTTACCGATCGTCGACCGCGACCCTGAGCGCTACGTCGAGGATATTGAGGCCACCACGCAGTCGACGCCGCGGGAGCAGTCAACGCCCAAGGATTTCTCGCTCCGCATCGGCAGCCTGAAAGGTCAGTGAGTTCCCGCCGACCTTGGCGCGGCCACTACGATCGGCCACCGGTCGATGCAGACGATAGAGCCGGTTGGGAGTGCGATTGTGTTCGGCCCACGAGACTTCTGGGTACGCAATCCGTCGATGAATGCACGGGGCCGCCGGAGGAAATGGGCACGCAAAGACATCAGGGTCGCCGACCCGGCCATGCGCCAAACCATCATGGGGACCGCGATCGGCAACTTCATGGAGTGGTACGACTTCGGCGTTTACGGCTACATCGCCACCACCATCGCCCAGGTTTTCTATCCCGGTAAGAGCGTCAGCGGCGTTCACCTCATCGCCACGTTCGGCACGCTGGCCGCGGCGTTCGTGGTGCGCCCGCTCGGGGGGTTCATCTTCGGCCCTCTCGGCGACCGCATCGGACGACACCGGGTCCTTGTGGTCACCATCCTGATGATGACGGTGAGCACCACCGTGACCGGTTTGCTGCCCGGTTACAGCACCATCGGCATCTGGGCGCCGATCCTGCTCGTCATCGCCCGCATATTCCAGGGGTTGTCGACCGGCGGTGAGTATGTCGGCGCGATGACCTATCTGGTCGAGCAGGCCCCCGACCACAAACGCGGCATGATGGTCGGGTTTCTGCCGATGGGCAATCTGGTCGGCTTCGTGCTGGCCGGGATGATGGTGACCGGGCTGCAGACCTGGCTCCCCGACGACGCCATGCTGGCTTACGGCTGGCGGATCCCCCTGCTGCTGGGTGCGCCCTTCGGCCTGTTCGCGCTGTTCCTGCGGCTACGGCTCAAGGAGTCATCCGCATACCAGAACGCGACCGAGGGGGCGCAGCACTCGGGCGGGCGCAAACAACAATTTCGGCGCACCGTCGTGGATCAGTGGCGGGGCCTGCTGATCTGCGCGGCTCTGGTGCTGACCTCTCAGGTCGCCGACTTCATGCTGACCGGCTACCTGCCGACGTACCTCAAGCTGTTCGTGCGCGTCGGCCACACCGCCGGACTCGTGATGATCGTGGTGACGCTGGCGATCCTGATGGTCACCGTGGTGCTCGTCGCCGCGTTATCCGACCGCATCGGCGTCAAACCCATCATGTGGACGGGCTGCGCACTGCTGGTCGTGGGTTCCATTCCGGCGTTCCTGCTCATCCGCTTCGGCGCCATCTACCCGGTGATCTTCCTCGGCGTGCTGCTGATCGGGCTGATGGAGCTGTGCTTCGACAGCACAGCGCCCGCGATGCTGCCGGCCCTGTTCCCCACCAACGTGCGCTACGGGTCGCTGGCCATCTCGTACAACATCTCGATATCGGCGGTGGGCGGCACCACGCCGCTGATCGCCCAGGCGCTGGTGTCGGGCACCGGCAACGTCATGGCCCCCGCCTACATGCTGATCTTCGGTGGACTGGTGGGCGCCGTCACGCTGCTGTTCACGCCCGAGGTCGCCAGGAAGCCGCTGCCCGGGTCCGGACCCGCGGTGGAAACCGAGCGGGAGGCGCGCGAGCTGGCCGACGACGTCAGGTAATCGAAAGGCATTAAGAAGGAAGCGCTTTCAACGGGCGCACACCATGACGTTTATTTCGCGTATTCCGGCCTACTCCTAATGCATGAGAACCGCTTTTCACCACCGGTTGGGGACGCTCACCGAACAACTCGGGGCGATGTGCGCGATGGCCGGGGAGGCGATCGGAGAGGCCACGGAGGCGCTGCTGAAGGCCGACCTGGCCCTGGCGGAACGGGTCATCGCGGGCCAGGAGGACGTCGTCGCCGTCAACGCTCGCGTCGAGGAGACCGCGTTCACCCTGCTGGCATTGCAGGCGCCGGTGGCCACCGATTTGCGGGCGGTGGTCAGTGGCATTCGGATCGCCGCGGATGCTCAGCGGATGGGGGCGCTGGCGGTCCACGTGGCCGAGATCGCCCGCATGCGCCATCCCCGCAATGCCGTGCCGGAAGACGTGCGCCGACACGTCGCCGAGATGGGTGCGGTGGCCGAGCAGTTGGCCGGTGTCGCCCGAGAAGTGTTGCTGGACCAGGATCCTCGCCGAGCTGCGCAAATTCGCCGCGACGACGACGCGATGGACGAACTGCATCACCAATTGCTGGCGGCGCTGATCGATCCCGGATGGCCGCACGGTGTCGCCGCCGCGGTGGACGTCACCCTGTTGGGGCGCTTCTACGAGAGATTCGCCGACCATGCCGTTCAGATTGCTCGGCGGGTCATCTTCCAAGCCACCGGGCACTAGGTCGAAAGCGGCTGCCGCCAAACGGGTTTCGGCGGCCTGTGTGAGAAGTCCCGGCTTGGGTATATAAGCGATGTGCTCCCTCGTCATCGTCGTCCCGTCGCCCCCGGGCCCCCACCCGGGCCGGCGCGCTGATGGCGAATCCCAAGCCGGTTCCCGATGACCTGCGTCGGTTGGCCGCGGCACACGGGGTGGCCACCTCCTACCGCAACGAGCGGCGCGAGCCCGTCGAGGTCGACGCCGACGTCGTGATCCGCGTGCTCGGCCTGCTCGACGTCGACGCCGCCAGCGAAGCCGACCGTCGTCGCGAGTTGGCCAAACTGGCCGAGCGCGACCGCGCCGGCGCCCTGCCACCCACTGTTTCCGTACGCCCGGATGGGCGGCCCCGGCCGCTGCCCGGCGCGGCCCTCTTGGTGGGCGAGGACGGCGACCGCACCGAGGTGCGCGACGAGCTGCCCGGCGACCTGACCCCGGGCTGGTATCGGCTGCAGCTGCGCGACGGACAGGAGGCCACCCTGGTCGCGGCGCCACCCCAGGTACCCGCGGCCCCCGCCACCTGGGGTTGGATGCTGCAGCTCTACGCCCTCCGATCGGCCCGCTCCTGGGGCATCGGCGACTTGGGCGACCTGCGGGAATTCATGAACTGGACCGTCGCCGAGCACGGCGCCGGCGCGGTGCTGCTCAACCCGCTCAGCGCCCCCGGGCCGACCCATCCGGTGCAGCCATCGCCCTACACCCCCTCCAGCCGACGGTTCGCCAACCCGCTTTCGCTGCGCGTCGAGGACCTCGACGCCTACCGCAGGGCCGACCCGGACACCCGCGCCGAGGTGGATGCGCTGCGGGTCTCGGCAACGACCGAACGCATCGACCACGACCTCGTGTGGGCGGCCAAGCGGTCGGCGCTGGAGCTGCTCTGGCGCGCCGATGGCCGGCCCAGTCCGCTGGACGAATCGGGCGCCGGCACGGGCCTGCGCGACTGGGCCACGTACTGCGCGCTGGCCGAGCGGCACGGCGGCCGGTGGAGCCGCTGGCCGGAGCCACTGCGCGACGTCGCCGGGCCGGCCGTCGCGGTGGCGCGGCGAGAGCTGGCGCCCCGGGTGGCGTTCCACGCCTGGGTGCAGCAGCGCTGCGCCGAGCAGCTGGTCGCCGTGCGCGACACCGCCCGAAGCGCAGGGATGGCCCTGGGGGTGTTGCACGACCTCCCCGTCGGGGTCGACGCCGAGGGCGCGGACGCGTGGGCGCTGGCCGACGTGCTCGCCACCGGGGTGAGTGTCGGGGCGCCGCCGGACAACTTCACTCCCCGTGGGCAGGACTGGGGGCTGCCGCCGTGGCGGCCGGACCGCCTCGCCGCCACCGGCTACGCCGCCCTGCGTGACATGCTGCGCGCCGTCGTGACTTACGCCGACGGCCTGCGGATCGACCATGTCGCCGGCCTGTGGCGGTTGTGGTGGATTCCCCCGGGCGACGGCCCGGATCGCGGCACCTACGTGCACTATGACGCCGACGTCATGCTCGCCGTCCTCGCCCTGGAGGCGCACCGGGCCGGAGCCACCGTGGTCGGCGAGGACCTGGGCACCGTCGAACCGGAGGTGACTGAGGCGCTGGCCGGCAACGGGATGCTGGGCTGCGCGGTGTCGTGGTTCACCCGCGACGAGTCCGCCCCCGGGGAGCCGCTGCTGGCGCCGGCGCAATGGCCGTCGCGGGCGGCCGCCAGCCTGTCCACCCACGACCTACCCACGGCCGCGGGCTTCTTGCGCGCCGAGCACGTGCGGGCCCGCGCCGACCTCGGGCTGCTCGACGACGTGGCGGGTGAGCGGTCGGTGGCCGACAAGGAGCGGGCCGAGTGGTTGGAGCTGCTGCTTTCCGAGGGTCTGCTTGACGGCCCGGATCCGGACGAGGCGGCGATCATCACGGCGATGCACCGGTTGCTGGCGGCGACGCCGAGCCGCCTGAAGTTGATTTCGCCTTACGACGTGTTGGCCGAACCTCGGCAGCCCAATCTGCCGGGCACGATCGACGAGTACCCGAACTGGCGGCTCCCACTCCCGGCGACGCTGGAGGAGCTACGCGCCGACCCCAGGGTCGCCGAGATCACCGCCGCCTTCCGCGAGTCGGCCTAACCGAGTCTCACGCGCGCCGCAACACCAGCAGCTCGCTGGTCAGCGTCCCCTCGTCGAGCAGCCGCCCGATCTGTGCACTCTGGCGTTCGGCCAACTGCCAGGCCTCCGTGTGCCCGTGCCGCTCGCTCAGGGCGTCCGTCACGGCGTCGACCCGCTCGTTCCACGAGTCGGAGATCGGCGGAAGGTCCGCGGTGCCGAGCCGCTGCTCGACGTCCAGCGACGCGCGCCGGACCAGCTTGAGCAGCCCGCCGGTCGTCGGGAAATGGTTGCCGTCCAACGTCTCGTTCGCTTCGTCGCCGTGGGCGAGGAAGACGAGCAGGCCGACCCGGCCACCCGGCCGGACGACGCGGCGCAGCTCCTCGAGGACCGCCAGGTGATCCGGTGTCGTGCTCAACACGCCAAGTGCCCACGCGGCGTCGAAGCTCGAGTCCGCCACCGGTAGGGCCGACCCCACCGCGCACGCCACCGGGAAGCCGAACAACCTCTTCGCCGCGCGGCACGCACCCGTCTCCGGCTCGATGAGCACCGGCCGCACCGAGCGCTCTCGCGCCGCGTAGGCCGCGGGGCCCCCCACGCCCGCCCCGGAGTCCAGCAACGTGGCACCGGGCGCCAGGCCCATCTCCGCGATCAGCCAATCGAGGGCGGCCGGACTGCCGCTGCCCCGGCATCCGGCGGGCACGTAATAGTCCGGCCCGAGGTCGGCGGCCACCTGCGCCGTCCACTCGGCGACGGTGTCGAACTCTGCCTCCATCGCTTCCGTCATCGGCGCCCCTTTCCCCCGCAAGCGGGTGGTACCCCCACCTCATCGCTGCGTCCCCCGCAAGCGGGCGGTACCCCCACTGCATCGTCGGCGGCGCGCGTCATCGGCGCCCCTCTCCCCGTATTCGGCGACCGACCTCCGCCTTGATTTCCGCCCCGATGCGCCCGCCCGACGCGGACGCCAAACCCGACACGTTGACTCCCTCGACACCTTCGATCGAGAGCAGCGCGCGGGCCTCGGCCACCGCCGCCTCGATCCCGGCGGACACCGGATCCGGCGCGCCCAATACCCGCTCCGTCACGGCCTGATCGAGTTCCAGGCCGGGCAAGCCTTGCAGCACCGCCGCGGAGACGCTGTCGGTGAACACCGCGACCGCCGCGATCACCGGGATTGCCAGCCCCGCCGCCCGCGCCGCCGTCACGAAGTCGGCCACCATCTCGGGACGGGGCACGTGGTTGAGGACCGCCAGGCTCGCTCCGGCCCGTTGCTTCTCGACCAACCGTGCGGGCCGGGCCGCTACGGGCGGGGCGGTGGGCGTTTCGGGCACCGCGGCGACCACTCCCGTCGACGCGGCCAGCGAGACCAGGCGGGGCCCGTCGAGGTCGAAGGTCTGGGTGACCTCCGGACGCACGTCGTAGCCGCGCCCGTCGCCCGTCACGCACAACACCGTCTCCACGTTGATGCTGAGCAACCCCCGCAGTTCCTGCTCGAGCACTACGCGGTTGCGGTCGCGGCACGACAACGTGATCCACGGTGTCACGCCGGCGTCGAGCAGCAGTGACCCCATGAGCGTCGGCGGAAAATCGGGTTTGTTCTGGTGCTCCCCGACCAGGACGGCGTCGCACCCGAGCGCCAGCACGGCCGCGGTCGCCGCGACGTCCCGGCGATCGAACGGGGTGCAACTGAAATCGGTGAGCACCAGCGGCGCGCGAGCGGGACGCGCCGCGTGCTGATGGCCCGACCACGCCACCACGCCGTCGAACGCGCACGGCCCCGGGCGCATCTCGCATTGCCCGTCGGGTCGCACCCCGCCGCACGGTCCGAACTCCATTCGTTTCGGACACTCCAAACCCGCCGACATTTCACTCCCCGTGCGCCAGTGTTCGCATCGATGTACCCAAACGACCGCGCCCGCAAGCCCTTCGGCCCGGGCCGGATTCGGGGTGGCCTTTCGGGATTAGCAAACGCTCACGGCGGCTACTAGGAGATGTGCGTGTACCGCGCGGACGGTGCAGCAAAACGAACGGGGTTGACCATGGAACCGATATCGCCGACGGATGCGCTGTTCCTCATCGGCGAGTCCCGCGAGCACCCGATGCACGTGGGATCGCTTCAGCTCTTCGAGCCGCCCGAGGACGCCGGGCCCCATTTCGTCCGCGAGGCCTATCAGGCCATGCTCGAGTGCACGGATGTGCAGCCGCTGTTCCGCAAGCACCCGGCCTTCTTCGGCGGCCTGACCAACCTCGCGTGGTCGTTCGACAACGACGTCGAGCTCGACTACCACCTGCGCCGCTCGGCCCTCCCGGAGCCCGGGCGGGTCCGCGATCTGCTGGAGCTGGCGTCTCGGCTGCACGGCAGCCTGCTCGACCGCCACCGCCCGATGTGGGAAGCCCACCTCATCGAGGGCCTCCAAGACGGCCGGTACGCCGTGTACACGAAGTACCACCACTCCCTCATGGACGGCGTGTCCGCGATGCGGCTGGTGCAGCGCGCGTTCACCCCAGACCCGGACGACGACGAGGTGCGCGTCCCGTGGACCCTGGGGCCGCGCAAGCGCGGCAAGGAGCCCAA
Source organism: Mycobacterium sp. 852002-30065_SCH5024008 (assembly GCF_001665645.1). Lineage (NCBI taxonomy): Bacteria > Bacillati > Actinomycetota > Actinomycetes > Mycobacteriales > Mycobacteriaceae > Mycobacterium > Mycobacterium sp. 852002-30065_SCH5024008. Next base: position 7,895 of record NZ_LZSZ01000132.1, read on the forward strand.
AACCCAGTCGCTGCTCGAGCGCGCCGGCCGCACCGCGGGGTCGGCGCTCGCCCTGGCACCATCCAGCCTGAAGCTGGCCCGGGCGGCGCTGCTCGAACAGCAACTCACACTGCCGTTCCGGGCGCCGCGCAGCATGTTCAACGTCCGGATCGGCGGTGCCCGGCGGGTGGCCGCGCAGTCGTGGTCGCTGGACCGGATCAAGGCGATCAAGTCGGCCGCCGGGGTGACGGTCAACGACGTCGTGCTCGCCATGTGCTCCGGGGCCCTGCGGGCCTACCTCCTGGAGCGGGATGCCCTGCCTGACGCCCCGCTGACCGCGATGGTGCCGGTCAATCTGCGCAAGACCGACGACGACCGTGGCGGCAACCTGGTCGGAACGTTCCTGTGCAACCTGGCGACCGACCTCGAAGACGCGGGGCGGCGCCTCGAGATCGTCAGCACGTCGATCCGCGACACCAAGGAGATCTTCCAACAGCTGCCCTCGGTTCAGCAGCTCGCCCTGTCCGCGTTCAATATCGGCGGCCTGTTCTTCGGGCTGATCCCCGGGTACCTGTCGGCGGCCTCACCGCCCTTCAACATCGTCATCTCCAACGTCTCGACCGGTCCCTCCGACCCGCTGTACTGGCGTGGCGCCCGGTTGGACGGCAACTATCCGCTGTCCATCCCACTCGACGGGCAGGCGGTCAACATCACGGTCACCAACAACGCCGACAACCTCGACTTCGGTCTGGTGGGCTGCCGCCGCAGCATCCCGCACCTGCAGCGGCTGCTGGGCCACCTGGAGACCTCGTTGAAGGACCTCGAGCGCGCCGTCGGCGTGTGAGCGGGTGACGGCTAGGGCCTGGTGGTGTAGTCCAGGCACACCGTCGTGCCGTTGGGCCGCGCGTTGATGGTGCAGTGGTCGGCCAGCGCATGCATCAGCAGGAGACCGCGGGATCGCCGGGGGTCGTTGAGCCGCTGCGGCGAGGGGTGATGCCAGGATCCGCGATCGCTGACGCACACGCTGATCGATTGGGCGGCGGGATCGTAGCTGGCCTGCAGTTTCATGGTGCCGACCGTGGTCTGGGCGCGGTACGCGTGCTCCACGCAGTTGGCCAGCGCCTCGTTGACCCCCAGAATGATGTCGTCGCGCACTTCAGCCGGGGCCTCGGTCATTTCTTGGAGCCACCGGCGCAGGGCGCGGCGCAGTTCCGCCGCCGTGACGACGTCGGCGGCCCCGGCGCAGGTCAATCGCGCGGGCGTCACGACCCTGGGTGGAAGTAGTGAGGTCATGCCAAGGGCATACCCAGGTGCGGGTGGGGTGCTAAACCCGTTCGCGTCTCGCTTTGGCCACGGGCGGGTACACGTTCGGAATCGGGTTGCCGTACAACGACATACAGAGGGATCTTATGGAATTCCGTGCCTTCATCGAACCGCAACAAGGCGCCGGTTATGCCGATCAGGTCGCCGTCGCCCAAACCGCCGAGCAGCTGGGCTTTGCAGCGTTTTTCCGGTCCGACCACTACCTGGCGATGAGCGGCGACGGCCTGCCGGGTCCCACCGACTCATGGGTGACCCTGGGCGCGATCGCGCGGGAGACGTCGAGCATCCGGCTGGGCACCCTGGTTACCTCCGCAACGTTTCGCTATCCGGGTCCGCTGGCCATCGCGGTAGCGCAAGTGGACGACATGAGCGCGGGGCGTGTCGAATTCGGCCTGGGCAGCGGCTGGTTCGAGAAGGAGCACCAGGCGTACGGGATTCCCTTTCCCCCGCTGCGGGAGAGGTTCGACCGGCTCAGCGAGCAGCTGGCCATCGTCACAGGGCTGTGGACCACGAAGCCGGGTGAGACCTTCGACTACGCCGGCAACTACTACACCATCGCCGGCTCGCCGGCGCTGCCCAAACCGATGCAGAGCCCGCATCCGCCGATCGTCATCGGCGGTCTCGGCGCCAAACGCACCCCGCAGCTGGCAGCGAAGTACGCGGCCGAGTTCAACATTCCGTTCGCGCCGATCGACGTGGCCGAGAAGCAATTTCAGCGGGTGGCGGACGCGGTCACCGAGGCGGGTAGGCCGTCCGACTCGATGATCTACTCAAGCGCATTCGTGCTCTGCGCCGGCCGCCGCGAACGCGAGGTGGCCCGCCGCGCCACCGCGATCGGCCGCGACCTCGACGAGTTGCGTTCGAACAGCCCGCTGGTCGGCACTCCCGCGGAGATCGTCGACAACTTGGGCGCGTGGAAACACCTCGGCGTGCAGCGCGTCTACACCCAGCTGCTGGACCTAACCGATCTCGCGCACCTGGAACTGCTGGCGAGTGAGGTTATGCCGCAACTGCTTTGAGGCTCACATGGACTCAGCGTCGGCGCGTTCCTCCTCGAGCCGATCCTTGCTCCGCAGCAGCCGCAGCAGCGTCACGAAGAGCAGCCCGCCGATCATGTTGCCCACCACGGTGTAGCCGAACCAGCCCAGCCACGTCAGGTAACCGAACGGCGCATTCCCGGTAACCAGCGCGCCGAAGATCAGCAACGAATCCAGAATCGAATGGAACAACCGCAGCCCGGCGAGCAGGAACGCGGCGGCGACGGCGGCGGCGATCTTGGCCGGCACGGAATCGGTGCCGTGTTGCATCCGGGTCATCAGCGTGATGACCATGCCGCCGAGGATCGCCAAAACCATGCTCTGCGCCGACACCGGCGCGGTGGCGAAATGGGTGCCGGACTCGATGGTCTGGGCGTGCAGCTCTGGGAAGCCCGTCATGATCAGCCACATGATCACCCAGCCGCCGACGAGGTTGGCGAACATGGTGCCGCCCCACAGTTTGGCCAGCTGGCGGAGGCTGGCGCGTTTGGCGGCCACCGTCACGACGGGAATGATGAAGCCCTCGGTGAACAGCTCGCTGCGGCCCAGCAGCAGGGCCAGGAAGCCGATCGAGAAAGCCAACCCGGCCAACAGCGGCCGGTGGGTGGCGTCCAACACCGACAGGTAGGCGAGCACACCGATCCCCACCTCGGTCCCGCCGAAAAAGCCGGTGACCAACACGCCGCGCCACGTGCGGTGCAGACGCTGGGTGCCCTCGCTCAGCATCCTGCTGAAGGCATCCTCGAGCTCGTCCTCGATGGGACTGTTGGTGTCTCCGAGCTCGCGTTGGGTCGTGTCACTCATGGTGGATGGCCTAGTACCCGTTAATCAGGGCTGGACTATCCGGTGTGAGGCATCTGACAGGAGCGGACCCCGCTGTCACCTGCGCGGTCGCAGCACCGGTGTCACCAGCTCACCGGTGTCGAGGTAACTCTCCAGGTTGCGGATCGCCAGCAACGCCATCGCCCTGCGAGTCCGGGCGGTGGCGCTGCCGATGTGCGGGAACAGCACCACGTTGTCCATGTCCAGCAGCTCGGCCGGCACGTGGGGTTCGTCGAGGAAGACGTCCAGCCCCGCACCGGCCAGGGCGCCGCCGGCCAGCAATTCCACCAGCGCGTCCTGGTCGACGACGCTGCCGCGCGCGATGTTGATGAGGTAACCCTCGGGACCCAACGCCTCGAGGACGCTCCGGTCGACCAGCCGACGCGTCTTGGGGTCGCCAGTGGTGGCCACGACGAGGACGTCGACCGATTCGGCCAGTTCCACCGGCGAGTCGGCGTAGCGGTACGGCGATCCGTCGATGCGGTGGCGGTTGTGATACGCGATGGCACAGTCGAATCCGACCAGCCTGGTCGCTATGGCCGAACCGATGCGGCCCAGGCCCAAGATCCCGACCTGCAAGCCGCTGACGTCGCGGGCGTAGGGGAATGGCCCGTCGCGCACCCAGCCGCCCGCCCGCACGTAGCGGTCGGCGGCTCCGAAACGGCGCAGGGTCATCAGGATCAGGCCCACGGCGGTGTCGGCCACGGTGTCCGAAAGCACGTCGGGCGTGTTGCTGACGCCGATGCCGCGACGCCGCGCCGCGGGCAGATCGATCAGGTCCACCCCGGCGCCGTTGTTGACGATCACCTCCAGGTGGGGCAGCGCCGCCATCGTGTAAGCGTCGACGCCGGGCGACCCCGACGTGAGCACCACACGAATGTCGGCCGCACGCTCGGACAGGAAATCGGCCCGTTCGGGGCCCTCGGGGAGCTTCGAAATCTCGTAGCGCGCGGTCAGCTCGGCTTCGAACGTCGGCTCGAAGTCACCGACCCGCAGCGCATACCTGATCTTTTTTGTCGTCACCCGTCCATCATCGAGCGTCGGCGAAATATTCGAGCGGCGGCCTTCGTTGTGACTCTCGACGGTGTCGGACATTCCCCCGGGTACCACCTCAAAACCGTCGCTTCGAGCGACCACTTGCCGAGAGGCGCGAAGACGGCACCGTCCCAAACTTTTTCATTGCGCACGGGAAGCAATCCCCCCGCGGCTTGGTTGCACCGCCAATGCGCATTGGAGTTGTGTTCCCGCAAACCGAGCTCGGTGGAGACCCCGCGGTCGTGCGTGCGTACGGCGAGGGCGTCGAAGGACTCGGATTCACCCACATCCTCGCCTACGACCACGTGGTGGGCGCCGACCCGAACGTGCACCACGGCTGGGATGGCCCCTACGACATCGATTCGACATTCCATGAACCCTTCGTCATGTTCGGCTACCTCGCCGCGATCACTTCCCTGGAACTCGTCACCGGTGTCATCATCCTGCCGCAACGACAGACGGCGCTGGTGGCCAAGCAGGCCGCCGAAGTCGATCTGCTCACCGGCGGGCGATTCCGGCTTGGTGTCGGATTGGGCTGGAACGCGGTCGAATACGAGGCGCTGGGCGAGAAGTTCACCAATCGCGGCAAGCGCTCCGAGGAGCAGCTCGAGCTGATGCGCCGGCTGTGGACCGAACGATCGGTCACCTTCGACGGGAAGTACCACACCGTGACCGCGGCGGGGCTGGCCCCATTGCCCGCCCAGCGCCCGATCCCCGTGTGGATCGGCGCGGCGTCCGACCGCGGGCTGGAACGCGCGGGACGTCTCGCGGACGGCTGGTTCCCGATGACGGCTCCCGGCCCCGGCCTCGACCACGCGCGGGAACAGGTGCGGCGCGCGGCCGCGGCCGCCGGGCGCGACGCGGAAAGCCTCGGGATGGAAGGCCGGGTCAGCTGGGTCGGCGACCGCGCAAAGGCCGCGGCCGACATCGCGGCCTGGCGGGCCGCGGGCGCCACCCACGTGTCGGTCAACACGATGAACGCCGGCCTCGCGACGGTCGATGATCACCTCGCCGTGCTGAAGCGGATCGCCGCCGACCTGACCTAGCAATCCGCGGGTAGGGCTAGCCGGTGTCGGCTTCGACCAGGCTGAGGTGGACCGCGCGACCGTTGGCCTTCGACGACTTGCCCACCCCTCCATAGGGTTCCATCGGTCCGTTATGGACCTTGACCGCTCCCCCCGTGGCGCAGTGCCGCCGCTGCCAGTCGCTGATCGCCTGATGGGCAGCGTGATCGAGGTAGTTGGCCACCAGGTGGATGGTGACCGTGGTGCGCTCGGGGATCGTCGCGAGCACACCCGTCAGCCGAGGCAGGGCCAGGAAGGTGCACGCCCCTTCGATGAACACGTGCCATTCGTCGCCCACGGGCTTCGCCTCCACCCTGGCCCGAACCACCCGCCAACCGGTCACGACGACGGCCACGGCCAGCCCAATCATGACGCCGTGCAACAGGTTCAGGAAGACGACGCCGACAATGGTCACCAGATAGACGACGAGATCGCCGTTGCGCGACGCGGTCTCGATGTGTGCGGGCTTCAGCAGCTCGATCCCGATGACGATGAGTAAGCCGGCGAGCGCCGCGGTGGGGATCTGTTCGACCAATCCCGCGAAGGGGACGGCGAACACCAGAATCCAGACCCCGTGCATGATCGTCGAGGCGCGGGTTTTCGCACCCGCGTTGACATTAGCCGCGCTGCGCACGATCACGCCGGCGATGGGAAGCCCGCCGATTGCGCCGGACACCATGTTCGCCGCGCCCTGCCCGATCAGCTCCCGGTTGAAGTCGGTGCGCGGCCCGGTGTGCATCCGGTCGATCGAGACGGCCGTCAGCAGGCTTTGGACGCTGGTGATCAGCGTGACCGTGATCACCGCGATCACGACGGCCCCCCAATTCCCGTCGGGAAGCTGCGGCAGCTGCAGGGCCTCAAGCACCGAGCCCTCCAACCTGATGCGGGATACGTTGAACGGCAACACGACCGACATGACCGTAGCGACGACGATGGCGACCAGTGGGCCAGGCACCTTGGCCAACCGGGCCGGTGCCCAGCGCCACGCAATCAGAATGGCGATGACGAGCAGACCCAGCACGAGGCCCGGCCGATGCGCGCCGGCGATCTGCGCGGGCAACCCGACGACATTTGACCAGGCCGAGCTCTGCGATTCACCGCCCAGCAGTACGTGCACCTGTTGCAGGGCGATGGTGATTCCGATGCCGGCCAGCATGGCGTGCACGACAACCGGCGAGATCGCCAAGGCGGCGCGCGCAATCCGGCTGATGCCCAACATGACTTGCAGTGCTCCCGCAATTACGGTGATCAAACAGGTTACCGCCCAGCCAAACTGGGAAATCAGGTCGGCGACAACGACCGTGAGCCCGGCGGCCGGACCACTGACCTGCAACGGTGATCCGCCGATACACCCGGCGACGATCCCGCCGACGATCGCCGCTATCAAGCCGGACAGCACTGGAGCGTCCGAGGCGATCGCGATCCCGAGTGACAACGGAAGCGCCACCAGGAAAACCACTAACGAGGCCGGCAAGTCGTATTGCATGGCCGCGCGCCACCGGTCAACTCGATTCGGTTGACCCTTCTGGAAGTCTTGTTGACCTAGCCGCCCGGCGTGTTGCATCGGCCCTCCCTGGAAATGTGCATGAGGAAGCGCGCCGGATATCAGCCCGTGATGCGCCCGGATAGTTCGATGTAAAGCCCTGTGGCACTGGCGATTACCAGTCGCGGGAACGTCGTTGTTCTGCTAAGCGTGCCTGGCCTATGCATATCGAAGGTATGGGGCGGCCAAGCTGGTCGCAACCTGACGGGCCGCGCGCATATCGAATGCAAATCTTTTGCCGTCGATAGCTGTCGAATGACCGTCGGCGCTTTTTGCCGAAATACGTTGACGCGCGGTCTATTACTCCAGCACGAAGACTGGTATCTGCCTCGTTGTCTTGGTCTGGTACTCGGCATAGGGCGGATAGGCTTCGACGGCTCGCTGCCACCACTGCTCGCGCTCCGACCCGTCGAGCTCGCGTGCCCTTAGCGTGACGACCCTCTCGCCATCCTGCAGCGTGACCTCCGGATTGACTTTCAGATTGAAATACCACGACGGATGCGCGGGGGCGCCCCCTTTCGACGCGACCATGGCATAACGACCGTCGCTTTCGACGCGCATCATCGGCACGTAACGCTTTTTGCCGGATTTTGCCCCGGTGACCGTCACCAAAACGACGGGCCGGTCGAGAATCTCGACCCCGTGGGTCGTGCCCTGTTTCAGGATTTGCTCGGTCTGCTCGCGTACCCAGTCCCTCGGGCTCATTTCGATGTCGTCAGCCATACCTGATCTCAACACGTCGTCGCGCCTTCGTCATCCCCGTGCGCATCGCCGAACGGTCGGTCCGGGCCTGGAAGCGTAGAGTGGGCCTCAACGCTTAAATGAGCTAACTAATGGCGGAGAGGAGTCGGGTAGTGGCCCGCACCGAGAACGACACGTGGGATCTGGCCTCCAGCGTCGGAGCGACCGCGACGGCGGTCGCCGCGCAACGGGCGATCGCTTCCCAAGGGCCGGACCCCTTGCTTAACGACCCCTTCGCGGATCCGCTCGTCCGCGCCGTGGGCAGCGACGTCTTCGTCAAGCTCATCGATCACGAGGTCGACCGATCCGACGATCCCCTGCTGAATCGCCAGGCCGTGAACGAGCAGATTACGGTGCGCACCCGCTACTTCGACGACTTCTTCACGCAGGCAACCGGATCCGGTATTCGCCAGGCGGTGATCCTGGCGTCCGGGCTCGACACCCGGGCCTACCGGCTGGCCTGGCCGCCCGGAACGATTGTCTATGAGATCGACCAGCCCGAGGTCATCGAGTTCAAGACGCGGGTACTGGCCGAGCTGGGCGCCGAACCCACCGCCGAGCGCCGCACGGTGGCGATCGACCTGCGCGAGGACTGGCCGGCCGCGCTGGTCGAGGCCGGGTTCGAGGTGAACGCGCCGACGGCCTGGAGCGCCGAAGGCCTGCTTGTCTACCTACCGCCCGAGGCGCAGGACCGCCTGTTCGACAACATCGTCGCCTTGTCGGCGGCGGGCAGCCGGATCGCCACCGAACACATAGATCTGCGCAACATCCCGCCGGACTGGGCGCAGAAGCTGACCGAACGGTCGCAGCGTCTCGGTTCCAAGATCAACCTGGCCGAGCTTTTCTATACCGGCGACCGCAACACCGCGGCCGAGTACCTGGCCGGGCATGGCTGGCAGGTCGACATCCGGACCACCGACGATGCCTTTGCCGCTCACGGATTCGAGGTACCGAATGACGAGCTGGCCTCATTCGGTGAAGACTCCGGTTACCTCACGGCGACCCTCGAGTAAACGGGATTCTCACGCATCAGTTCCATTGACATATATCAGTCCGGTTGATATACAAGTGGTATGTCTCAGCCGACTCAAGATATGTTCGAATCCGCCTACCGGGGCGAGGCCCCCGAGATGGGTGAAGGCAATCGGCCGCCGTGGAGCATCGGCGAGCCGCAGCCGGAGATCGCGGCCCTCATTGAGGCCGGGAAGTTCCATGGTGACGTGCTCGACGCGGGTTGCGGAGAGGCGGCGGTGTCGTTGTTCCTCGCCGAGCGCGGCTTCACCACGGTGGGCCTGGACCAGTCGCCCACCGGCATCAAACTGGCGCGCGAGAAGGCCGCCAGGCGCGGCCTGACCAATGCCACGTTCGATGTCGCCGACATCAGTGCGTTCGGCGGTTATGACGGGCGCTTCGGCACGATCGTCGACAGCACCCTTTTTCACTCGATGCCCGTCGAGTTGCGCGAGGGCTATCAGCAGTCCATCGTGCGTGCAGCCGCGCCGGGTGCCTCCTACTTTGTGTTGGTCTTCGACCGCGAGGGCATGCCTGCCGACGGCCCGGTCAATGCAGTCACCGAGGAGGAACTTCGGGACGTGGTCTCCAAGTACTGGGTGGTTGACGACATCCGGCCGGCGCGGATCCACGCCAACGTGCCCGACAGCTTCCTGGAAGGATTCGGGGCCTTCGCCGGCGCAAACATCCGCGACGAGGGCAACGGCCGCAAGTCGATGGGCGCCTGGCTGCTATCCGCTCATCTCGGCTAGCTGGCGCGCACGGCCGGGCAGGTTTCGAGCCGTGGGATTCGGGAGATCCTGACTGGAGCAGCGCAAACGGTCAGAGGAGATCCCACGTGGACCAGCAAGTCAATTTCGACCCGCCACCCGCCCCCGAGGACGCCCGGCAGGCGACCGAAGAACAGCGCAGGTTGCAGGAGCAACTGGAGCACCAGAACGATGACCCGGACGCGCCGGGATTACACCAGTCCCGGCGCGACCTTCCCGACGAGAGCACGCGCTAGGCGGGTTGCTAGCGGGCGGGGCAACCGTCGTATCGAAATCGGTTATGCGCCAGCGCATGGCGTCCGATTCCGGTCAGGAATCTCACGGACAACACTAGCTCTTGGAGCTCCGGCGGTCCTGCGCGAGAATTACGGCCGCCAACCCCACCAGCGTGAGGGCGCCGAGGGCGGCCGCGGGAATCGCCCACACGCGCCGGACCATCAGGGCGTTGTCGCATTGGCCTACGTAGTTCGTGCTCGACATGCCAACTCCGCCGCCGCCGTGGCCCTTCTTCGTTTCGTCGGCGCTCGACGCTTGGGTTAAATCAGTCGTGAAACCGCTGCCGCATTTGACCTGCCAACCGAATTGATCATAGGCGTCGATGAACACCGGGAAGCGCAGGGCGAATAACCCGACGGCTAAAGCGATTACGGCCGCTGACACAACAAGAGGCCCGCGTTTCACGATCTCCTCCCGCCTATGTCATGCAGACGTTGGCGAAGATCAGCACCGGCCATGACACGATCGAACCGAGAAAAGACACGACCAGGTCGAGTCCGTGCATCTCGCGTAGGTGCCCCGTGTGGGTGGACGACCAGATCACCCCAACGATCAGATACGGCGTCCCCAGCAGCACGGCGATGCCCAGCAGCTCGGCAATCGTCAACTGGTAGTCCAGTACCTGCCGGATCCTGTTGAGCATGGGGCGTGCCTTTCGCGCGGGGACCTACCGCGCGCCCGTCGGCTCAAGAACCAGGTCGGTGAGGCCGCGGCGCCCGGTACGGATGGCAATTATGTTAATGGTTATTCAGACGATTGGGTAGCGCTCGCTGCAAAGAAGCAGGATACCGGCCATGCCTCCGGTTCAGAAGTTTCCTGCGCGGCATGGCGTTAGGGATAGCCGTCCGTGCCATCGCTCATTAGTGGCGTCGCACAAGTGCAGCCTCATTCCGGCGTGAAGTCGGCTTGCTTCCTGGTGAGACTCAGCGGCGAGTGGCCTTGGTGGAAGCCGCGGCAGATTTGCCGATCAAGGTGATTTCCATCAAACGGCGGACTGTCATGCGAGCCGGCTCGCTCGGGCCGGGCATGACGAGCCGCCCGATGTCGACGGCGAGAGCGAGCGCCGCGTGTACGGCGTATCGAGCCCGGCCGAGCGTTAGGTCGGGTCGCGCCGCCACGGCCAGCCGGGCCCAGGATTCGACGGTGGAGCGGTGAATGTTGTAGAGGAGGACCGCGTCCGTGTCGGGCAGGTTGTGGCGCTCGGTGTAGTACACCCGGGCCAGTTCTGGGTTGGCGAACGACCGTGTGACGAAGGCGTCGATCAGCTGCGTCAGCGACTGCTCCGGGTCGCTGCCGGTGGCCAAAATTGTGGACAGGTCACCGGAAACCTGGTCAGCGCCGCGCCGGTATGCCACTGCCAGTATCGCGGCCTTGCTCGGAAAATACTGGTAGATGCTCGCCACCGGTATACCGACAGCGGTGGCGATGTCCTCCATACCGGTTTCGCGGTATCCCCGTTCGTTGAACAACCGTATCGATTCGTGCAACAGCAATTCGTAGCTGCCGACGGCACTCGTAATCGCCACTGTCCGTGGAGATTCCGACTCGCTCACCCGCGGCGCCGGTACGTCCGCCCTCGACACGGCGGCCACGATGTCGGCCAACGTCGCCCGAATCTCGCCGTCGCCGAGCCGGGAACGATGGTCGGTGATGCTGCCTATGACACTCAACGTCGCAGCAGAAAGCACCCAACGTTGCCGTGATTGCAGTTCGGGCCGCAGGCCGATCAACGGCCGCTGCAGACGCCGGTTGACCAGCTTGACCTGCTCGGCCAAGACGCCCTGGTCTTCACCGTGCAGGTAGCGACCTTCCCACCGATAAAGTCCCCCCGCGGTGCGGTTCACAATCGCGGTGTCGATCAGCGATCCGGTCAGTGCACGTAGCGTCTCCCCAGGATCGGCATCGCCCGGCAGGTGATCGGCGAACTCCGTGGCGTCCACGAGCCGCTGCCCGAGTGCCAGGACCGCGGAGCGGAACAGGTCGTATTTGCCGTGCGAATGCCGGTAGAGCGCCGCCGCCGAGACCCCGACCCGAGCGGCGATGTTTTCCATGCTGACCGCGTGGTAGCCCAGCTCGCTGAAAGCGTCTGAGGCGGCCCGGGCGATCTGTGCCTTGCGATCTTTGGGGCGGCGCTTTACCGGCTTCGCGGATGAACGGCTGGCCGGCGTCATAGAGATCACCGTAGCCGCAGTGCGCGGGGCCGGGCGGGTGCACGGCTGTCCAATTCTCGGAGACGGCTGCCCCGTCACAGCGAATCCGGCTCGCCCCCGATCGTGCAAATCCGAAGTCCGACCGAGCGCTACCCCGGCGAACTCGATGGCGCCCCACACGGCGCATGAATCCGCTGGCCAACCGGGGACACCTCTGAGGCGCGAATGGGTTGCCCGCTCTCCTTCGTCGCGCGACGCGGCCGGGATGCCCTGCTGTTGAGCCAGCAGGCGAAGCCGCCCAGGACCAGGCCGACCGCGACACCGGCGTCCGGGCGCTGGCCGAGCATGAGCCACGACAGCATCCCGGCGACCGCGGGAATGACGGCGAACAGCATTGCCACCGCCGCCGCGCCGTGGGTATTGATGGCGCGGACGTAGAGACTCACCGCCAGTGTCGCGTTCAACAGCACCATGCCGGCGACCGCGATCACGGCCTGCCGGCCGTCGTGCACGGTGAAGGGTGTGAGCATCGCGAGCCCCGCGGCGGGAATCAGCCCGACCGCGTTCTGCAGTGCGCTCATCGTGCGAAAGTCGATACCGGCGCAGAACCGCTGCTGATAGACGCCGCCGGCCGAAAGCCCAAGCAACCCAACCGCAAGCAGCACGATGACCGGGTCGACCCCGTGGGTAGCCGCCAGCCTTCGCGCGCATGCGGCCAACACCGCGACGACGCCGAAGCCGAGCGCGGCCACCCGGTGCGGCCCCAGCGGCTCGCGTAGGAACACGGCGGCCAGGATGGCCGTGGCGACGGGGTTCATCGCGATCACCACCGCGCACAGTACGGCCGGCGATCCGAGCTGGACGGCCTCGTAGAGGCAGCAGAACTGCACGGCTTGAATGAGCAGGCCGACCACCGCGACGTGGCCGAGCTGCGCTCCTCGCGGCCAGGGCGCTTTGGCCAGTACGGACCATATGGCCAGAATCGTTGCGGCCAAACCGAATCGCAGCACCAACGCGGGCATGGGCGCCATGGCGGTCACCGCCAGCACCCCGATGGGGTAGCCGAGCGCGTAGAAGAACGTTACCGCCGACGCGGTGGTCAGCGGCATCCGTGGCAGGTCCATGCGACCCATGCTGGCCCAGACCTACCCCCGCAGTCCAACGATTATTGCTGATCGCGATTGATCGTGATGCCTTATCGATCTACTGGTGCTGTTGCCGAATTCCGTATGAGGAACGCATCGATTGATCGAGGTTCCTAATCGGACTATGGTGCAGCTATGGCCCAGGTGCTCGACATCGCGCCGCTGCGCAGCCTCGTCGCCGTCGCCGACTGCGGCGGGTTTCACCGCGCCGCCGCGGCGCTGCATCTGAGTCAGTCCGCGGTCAGCCAGCACCTGCGCAGAGTCGAGACCGTCGTCGGCCAGCCGCTGATTCAGCGCTCCGGCCGCGGCATCGTGTTCACCGAGACGGGCCTGAAGGCGCTGCGGCATGCCCGCGCGATATTGGCCGCGCATGACACGGCGCTCGACGACCTGGGCGCCACCGAACCCAAGCTTCTGACGATTGGCGCCACCGAGCACGGCGCGGACGTGATGCTGTCCGGACTGACCGGCGTGCTGCGGGATCGGCTCCCCGACCGGCGGGTGCGCTTCCGGCTGGACCGCAACGTGTCCCTGGCCGACTCGATCGAACGCGGTCTGGTCGACTTGGCGATCATGCTCGACGGGGCGGGCTTGGACCGCGCCAACGCCTCCGGGCTCGTTCGGCTGCAATGGATTTCGGCGCGAACGTTGGCTGTGCCCGCGCGAGAACCGCTGCCACTGGTGATCTTCTCCGAGCCGTGCACCTTGCGTGAGCCGGCCTTCGCCATCCTCGAAAACCACGGTATTGCCTATGAAATCGCCGCAGAGTGCGGCGATCTGTCCGGACTGTACGCGGCGGTACGGTCCGGGCTCGGAGTGGCGCTGCTGCCGACGATCGGCAAGCTGCCCGACGGCGTGTGCCCCGCCGAGGGATTGCCGCCGGCCAATAACGCATCCGTTTTGGTTCGTGGCCGAGCAGGCATAGACCCGGACCTGCTGAGCACGGTCGACGAAGCGGTGCGTGACGTGCTGGCCGCCGCGGACTAATCGCAGCTGTGGTGCAGCGCCTCCCAGTACCGTATTTCTTGCTCTGTCAGGTGATTCGAGGTGATGGCACCGAACCGCGCGGCCTCGCGTGCGAGCCGCTCCGGTGCGTCGGGCAGCGCGTCGGGCCCCTCCAGCCGAAAACAACTCGGTGCCAATGGACCGAACAACAGCGCGCGGCGCAGCTGCGGCCAGTTATCCAGGCGCGGTTCCACACCCGCGGCCCGGGCAAAGGCGATGGCAGCGAGGTGCAATCGCGATTTCTGCGACAAGCCCCGGCGAGCCCGGTAGGCATCGATTGCGAGCCGCTGGTCCCGTTCACGCACCGCCGGTATGACGCCGCCCCACGTGTAGGCGATCCACCTGGCCTGAAGTTCCAGCGGCACAAAGTATCCGCCCGCCTGGTCCCACATGCCCAGGAAGGCCAGCCCCGGGAGGTCCGGATGAAAGGTGTACCGGTCGGCGTCCAGGTGCACCGCGTCAAGGTTCAGGATCTGCTGAATTTCCGCACTGAGGAACGGCAGACGCAGTTTGAACCCGGTCCCGAACAAGATCCCGTCGAACTGCTCCGCGCGGTCGTCGGCGAAGGTAACCGTCACGCCCGTAACCGCTTTCATCCATGGCCGCACCGATATTCGGCCTTCGGCCACCAATGGAAGATAATGCTGGCTGAGAGTCACGCCGGCCGCGAAGGGCGACGGGTCGGGCGCCGGGGCGCCGTACTGTTCGGGGCTTCCGGCCGCGCCGACCACAATATCCTTCAACTGCCGGTCGACGTCCTCTGCCGGGAGGCTCTCTTCTGCCAGGGCACCGTAGCGCGTGTAGAGCAGGTGGTCGGTCGGGACGCCGGATATGAACTTGGGCACGACATATCGTTGCCGTCGCTGCGTCACGACGACGCGCGCCGCCCCGAGTTGCGCAAGCTCGGAAGCGATCTCGAGCGCACTGATCGCGCAGCCGGCGACCAAAACGCGCATGCCGCGATACGCCGCGCCGTCTCGGTAGCCGAATGTCGTCCCCGCACCCGCGCAACCGGAGAAGGTTTCCAACCCGGCGACAGCGGGGACGGCAGGCGCATTGAACCTTCCGCTGGCCACCACCACACGCTCGAACCGCTCGATTCCGGCAGCGTGATGGAGGACCCATCCCGGCTTGTCGTCTCGGCTGACCAATTCGACCCGGTTGCCTAGCCGAATGCGTGAGGTCAGAACGAATTTGGCGGCATAGCGATGCAGGTAATCGAGGATGTCTCGGTTCGGTTGGTAGACAAGGTCGCTGTCGTGGTCGAGGTCGCTGAAGGCCGTCATGGTGCGACTGCTGTTGGTGTACATGCCCGGCCATACACCGCTGCGCTCGTCCGACGGCGCCCACTGCCCGCCCAGCGTCGGACCCTGCTCGAAGAGCGTGGGCTCGAATCCTTGCGACAACAACCAGCGGGCGGCCACCAGCCCGCCCGGTCCGGCGCCGATCACGGCGACGCTTGTCATCCGGTAACTGTCGCACGGCCTTGCCAGTGTGAGTGGCGGTTCACAACGCGGCGGTAAGTCTCCACAATGCTGCGCGGTCCACAGACGCTGAGCGATCGATCGGGCTGATCACCACGTCGGTGGCGCCCGCATCGCGATAACGGCGTAGCTGGCGCACGACACGTTCCTCGGGTCCGATCGCGGCGAGCTCGGTGACGCTGGCGAGTCCTTCCCTGGCGATCACGTTGCGATACGACGGGATGCTCTCGTAAAGGCTCAGGTGTTGCGCGGCGATGGCCCGGGCTCCCTCGACATCCTCGGACAACAGCACCGGAACGGCGGCGATGACGCGCGGCGCGGGACGACCCGCATCGGCGGCCGCCTTGGTGATCTCTGGCACGATGAATTCGCCGATCGTCCGGGGCCCGGCCAGATAGGGCAGTGTTCCGTCCGCCAGTTCGCCGGTGACCCGCAACGCCTTTGGGCCCATCGCAGCCACATACACCGGGATCGGCGTTCCGCCGGCGACCTGCACCGGCCAGGTCGGGCTTGCGCTGAGCTCGCTGCCGTGGAAGTCGACGCCGGCGGTGTCGAACACCGACCCGAGGATCGTCAGATGCTCCCGTAATCGGGTAATGGTGTTCGACCAGTCGGTGCCGAATGCCTCGCGTTCGATCTGGCGCGCTCCCAACCCGAGCCCAAGGCTGAAGTTGCCGTGCGCGGCGGCTTGTGCCGTCTGCGCCAGCGAGGCGACGATCAGGGGGTGGCGCGGGTTGATCGGGACCACCGACGTTCCCACGCCCAGTCCGGGCACGGCAGCCCCGACGAGCGCCGCTAGCGTGATCGCGTCGTAGTTCTGCTGCTGAGGCAGCCACACCTGGGTGACGCCGTGCCCGTAGGCTTCTCGGGCCTGGTCGATCACATCGTCAACAAGGTTGGCAGCATCGGGACGGGCCATGAGGATGATTCCGCTGGGCATACCGACAACCAACGGCGCCGCCCGTCCCGTCATTCCGATCGCCTCGTCATGATCGAAGATTCGTACCCATGATGTCGCTCGCCCGACGAAGCGTTGACCGGCTTGAACACATATCGCTAATGTGCGCAAATGCCGGTGGAGGCCCTCCGGGACGAAAAGCCGGTTCCGGGCGGCCAGTCTGAGCCAGCGCCGCACGCAAAGGAGTTGTCGGCATGACCGATCCCGTCGCGCCGCTCGCCGGCAGAGTCGCCTACGTGACCGGAGCCGCCCGCGGCCAGGGCCGCTCCCACTGTGTCCGACTGGCCCGGGCGGGCGCCGACATCGTCGCAATCGACGCGTGCGCGCCGGTTGCCGAACACAACGGCTATCCCCCCGCACTCCCGGAAGACCTGGCCGAGACCGTCAGCCTGGTGGAGGGCGAGGGCCGCAAGATGCTCGCCGCGGAGGTGGACGTCCGCGACCTGGCCGGCCAGCAGCGGGTGGTGACGAATGCGATCGAACAGTTCGGCCGACTCGACATCGTCGTCGCCAACGCCGGCGTGCTGAATTGGGGACGGGTATGGGAGATTTCGCCGCAGCAATGGCAGGAGACGATCGACACCAACCTCACCGGACTGTGGAACACCATGAAATCCGTAGTGCCGCCGATGATCACGGCCGGCAACGGCGGATCGATTATCAACATCAGCTCCGCGGCGGGCATCAAAGCCGTCCCGGGCTGCGGACATTACTGCGCAAGCAAATTCGGCGTCGTCGGCCTCACCAACTCGTTGGCCGTCGAGCTCGGCGAGTTCGGAATCCGCGTGAACTCGGTGCACCCGTACGGTACCGACACCCCGATGGGCAACGACCTGTCGATGTACCAGGTCTTCCAGGACCATCCGCAGTACATCCACAGCTTCTCGCCGGGCGCGCTGCCGACGGACTCACTGGCGGCGCCCGACCTGATCTCCGACATCGTGGTCTGGCTGGCCAGCGACGCGTCGTCGTTGGTCACCGCCGCCCAAATCCCCGCCGACAAAGGGTATTTGAAGATCTGACGCCCCGGCTACTAGCCGCCTTTGCGGGCCAGATCGACGGCGTACTGGCTCACGAAGGTGCCCGCCGCCGGATCACCTTTGCCACATGATCCGTCCGATTCACCGGGACGTTTGATCCACAGGTAGGCGTCGGCGTGGGCACCCGCGGTGGCCGCGGTGGGCGGGGTGCCCAGGGCCCGACCGCTGGGGTTGCACCAGTTGAGCTCGGAGTCCGGCGCTGGACCGGCGCCGTTGCGCGACGTGTCGATCACGTAGTGCGATCCATTTGTGAGCCCGGAAATCGCCTCGCCGTAACCGATTTCGTCCTCGGTGGTGAAGAAGTTAGCCGTGTTGACGCTAAAACCGCGCGCGTGGTCCACGCCGGCCTGCTTCAGCCTGCCTGCCATGTCCTCGGCGCTATGCCAGCGCAGGTGACCGGCATCGACGTAGACGGCCGCGTTCGGATCGCGGGTTAGCGTGTCGACGGCGTAGCGGACCAGATCGTAGCGTTCCTGGCGCTGATCAGCCGACAGACAGTCGGCCATTGCGAGCGCGTCGGGCTCGACGACAATCGCGACCCGCGAGGCGCCCACTCCGGCGGCGATGCCGTCGATCCAGCCTCGGTAGTCGGCGCCCGACCCCATGCCGCCCGCAGCGAAGCTGCCGCAGTCACGGTGTGGGATTCCATAGACCGCCAAGACCGGGATGGCGCCGGCAGCGTTCGCATCGCCAACGTACTTTGCGACCGTGCCTGCCGATGAGCCCGGAACGATCCAGTACGCCTGCGGTGTGTTGGCGATGGCGGTCAACTCGGGGCTCGG
The DNA here is from genome assembly GCF_001665645.1 of Mycobacterium sp. 852002-30065_SCH5024008. Classification (NCBI taxonomy): domain Bacteria; kingdom Bacillati; phylum Actinomycetota; class Actinomycetes; order Mycobacteriales; family Mycobacteriaceae; genus Mycobacterium; species Mycobacterium sp. 852002-30065_SCH5024008. The sequence continues at coordinate 26,060 of NZ_LZSZ01000132.1, forward strand.
CGGGTCGGCGCTCTGGGCGGCGCGCATGGCCGCCGAATTGGGATTGACGTAGAACGGCGCTCCGGCCAGCGGGTCTCCGTCGCTGGTCAAGCGCACCGCCGGGGCTGGGGCAACATGCAGCGGGCCCACGCAGGCAACGGCCGCAATAGTCAGGACGGGAGCAATCCACCGCGCTAGAGCGCTAGCAGCTGACGACATCACGTTAGGGAAACTAGTGCCTCCGCGCGTTGGGCGCGAAACCAGTCCGCAATTCGATGACATGGGCATGATGACGACGTAGCCGCCGTCTCGTCCGGGTTATCGTGCACGTTAGGGTGCGTTCGCCGGCCTCCGTGAACAGGCCAGTAGAAAAGTTGGGCAATTCATGACCGCAGCAACCGAAACGTCGGTGCTCGAATCGCGGGTCGGCCATTACTACCAGGTCGACGACACATACCAGGTCGGCCGCGAGAAGATACGCGAGTTCGCTCGCGCCGTGCAGGACTATCACCCCGCGCACTGGGATGTCGCCGCAGCCGCTGAGCTGGGGTATTCGGGCCTGGTGGCGCCGTTGACATTCACGTCGGCCCCGGCAATGGCAGCCAATCGGCACCTGTTCGAATCGGTGGTCATCGGTTATGACATGTACCTGCAGACCGAAGAAGTCTTTGAGCAGCACCGACCGATCGTCGCCGGCGACGAACTACACATTGACGTCGAGCTGTCATCGGTGCGCAGGATCGCGGGCAGAGACCTGATCACCGTGACCAACACGTTCACCGACACTGCCGGCGAGCGCGTGCATACGCTTCACACCACCGTCGTCGGCGTCACTGCCGAGGATGTCGATCCGGCGATCAGGACGACCGCCCAGCAAGTGATGATGCACGACGTGAACCTCGCCGGAATCGACTACTCCGATTCGGCCTACCAAAAGACGGTGCGCCCCGAGGGCGAGATTCGCATCGCCCAAGGAGATCCGACCCGGATCCCTGGGACGCCGTCCTTCGAGGACGTAAATGTCGGCGATGACTTACCGGTGCATCACGCCAGACTGTCCCGCGGCGACCTGGTGAACTACGCCGGCGTGGCCTGCGATGCCAACCCGCTTCACTGGGACGAGAATCTTGCCAAACTGGCGGGTCAGCCCGATGTGATCGCTCACGGAATGCTCACTATGGGTTTGGGTGCCGGATTTGCCTCCGCATGGTCGGGCGATCCCGGTGCGGTGACCCGCTACGCGGTGCGGCTATCGCAGCCCGTGATCGTGTCGGCCGCCGGGGGTGCTGACATCGAATACAGCGGCCGGATCAAGTCGCTGGACCCGGCAACCCGTACCGGTGTCGTCATCGTCGGCGCGAAGTCCGGCGGCCGGAAGATCTTTGGCCTGGCGACGTTGCATGTCCGCTTTCGCTGACAGTTGAACCAAGCTGTAGGTTCTCAAACTGCGTGGCGCGTGGGGATGTCTCTACCAGCAGCCTTGCGGCATTCTCGGGAAAATGGCGGAACGTTTTTATCGTATTTGCGGCGAATCCTAGAACCAGACGGTTGCGCACAAACCGCATCCGCGAAACGCGGCGTAGTCGGCAGGACTCGCGCACCTTATCGGCTTCCCGAATCCCCGAAACAGCAAGTGGTGCATAGTCATTCAGACTGCCGTGGTGCCGCCGTCGACAATCAACTCCAAACCATTGACATAGCTTGAGTCGTCTGAGGCGAGGAACAATGCGACTGTCGCGATCTCCTCGGGGCGGCCCATTTTTCCCCGCGGGATCAGGGATTCAAACTGCGCCTTCGTCTCCTCGTCGAACAGCTGCTCCTGTATCGGGGTGGCGATCTGGCCCGGGGTCAGCACGTTGACCCGGATCCTCCTGCCCTTCAACTCCGACAACCACACGCGAGCGTATGCGTGCAGTACCGCCTTGCTCGCCGCGTAAACACCCCAGGAAGGAAAGCCCTTGACCGAAGCGCTTGACCCGGTCATGAAGATCGAGCCACCGTCGTTGAACAGCGGCAAGGCCTTCTGCACCGTGAACAGCGTGCCGCGCGCGTTCAGCCCGAAAGTCGCGTCGAAGTGCTGCTCGGTGATCTCGCCGAGCTTGCGCGCCTCGCCCGTCCCGGCGCTTGCCCACAGCACGTCGACGGCGCCCCTTTCCCGCTTGACCGCGTCGAACAAGCGGTCCAGATCGTCCAGATTCGCCGAATCACCCTGCACGCCAATCACATTCCGGCCGATCAATTTGACGGCTTCATCCAGCACTTCCTGCCGCCGACCCGAGATGAAGACGTGAGCTCCCTCGTCAACGAACAGCTTGGCACCGGCCAGCGCCATACCGCTTGATCCACCGGTGATCACCGCCACCTTGCCGTCAAGCTTTCCCATCATCACTCCATCGGGCGATTACCTGGCCGGCGAAGTCGAGCAACTGGTCGAGGCTGGCGAACATTGCGAAGGCATCCACGATCGCCTCATCGACACCGGAGCGGGCGAAGCGCTCGAGCTTGTCGGCAACCGAGTCAACGGAGGTGCCCGGTTCGAGGTTGATCCGCATGGCCGTCTTCAGCGCGTCAGGATCGCGGCCGGCGTCCTGCGCCGCACGGCGCGCAGTCGACCACAAGTGGTCGGTGACCTCGTCCTGCAGCCCTTCGACCCCGAGCCAGCCGGTGCCGCTGCGGCCGACCCGGCGCATCGCGGCCTCGCTGGCACCGCCGATCCAGATGGGCGGACCGCCAGCCTGGACCGGGCGCAGGTCGGCATGGACCGGCGGCAGGGAGAAGAACTCGCTCTCCCAGGAGACCGGGGTGGTCGTCCACCACTCGTGCAGGAACGCCAGCAGGTCATCGAGCATCCGCCCGCGCCGGCGCCAGTCGGCGCCGCGGGCGATGTCGTGTTCGTCCTTCATCCACCCGATTCCGACGCCCACATCAAGGCGGCCGTCGCTGAGCACGTCGAGCGTGGTCAGCAGCCGGGCCAGGTGCGGCGGCTCGTAGTAGAACGTGCTGAGCGTGCTGGAGTTCAGCCGCACCCGGCTGGTCGCCGCCGCGGCGACCGTCCACAGCAGCACCGGATCGAGATAACGGGTCATCTGCGGCGGGTATGGCTGCTCTTTGCCCGGGTAGGTGCTGTGCATATCGACCGGCGTGACCAGTCGATCGCCGACCCACAGCGTGTCATAGCCAAGGTCCTCGAGGCCGCGGCAGAATGCGCTCAGACCAGCGGCGCTGCTGATGGCGGGCCCGACAATGGGAATTGCGAAACCAAGCCTCATCGCGAGGGTCCTCTCCCCGCAGACGATCGTCGGCCAACGCTGACATGAGACACAGTGAAACCTTTCGATGATCAATCAACCATTATTTGGGCGAGCGGCGCCCCTGTTCGTTCCCAGCCTGGACTGGCGGCGCGGCTCAGCCGGGAACGGTGGCGCCGAGGGCGAAGTCGAAGTTCCCCACCCCGTGACGGGCGAGGCCCATCACGACCAGGCCCGTTCCTTCCAGCCAGTGCGCCATGTTCAAGCCGCCGACGTCTAGCGGGCGCAGCCCGAGCGTCTCGGTGAACTCCTTCACGCGCGCCTTGGCGCGCGCGTCGTCGCCGGCGATGAAGACGTCGAGCGGCCGGCCCTGGGCCAGGACAACACCGAAGATGGTGTTGAACGCCTTCACCACGCTGGCGCTGGCCGGGGCAGCCTTGGCAACTTCCTGCGCGATCGAGGTGCCATCGGGGATGGCCAGCCCGTCGGCCGCGGAATTGAAGGGGTTGCTGATGTCGACGATGACCTTGCCCGCGACGGCGTCTCCGTACTGGGCGACGACTGGAACGACATGGGCGTACAACAAGGCCACGATGACGATATCCCCGGCTGGGACGGCCCCGAACTCTCCCGTCGTGGCGCTGCCGCCGAGAGCCTTGGCCAGGTCAGCGGCCTTGGCCTGATCGCGGCCAATGACCTCGACGGTGTTGCCGCCCGCTACCGCCAGCGCGCCGATGGCGCGGGCCATGTTCCCGGTGCCGATGATGCTGATGCTGCTCATGAGGTATCCCGCCTTGAACTTGTGAGCCGAAAAGGTTGACGTGTCCACCGTATGTCGAGTTGGATGACACGTCAACCAATCGGGTAATATGGCGGCTGATGGAACCGAACTGGCTGGACCCTCGTGAAGACCGCGCTTGGCGGGCCTTCCAGCACGCGCATCATCAGCTAGACGTGCATCTGAACCGGGGCCTGCAGAAATCGGGCTTATCCGGGGCCGACTACGAGATCCTCGCGGTGCTCTCGAGTCACGACGGGGACCGCATGCCCGCGCACGACCTGTGCAACACACTGGGCTGGGAGAAGAGCCGAGTTTCCCACCAGGTGCGGCGCATGCAGAAGGACGGGCTGATCTGTCGCGAGCCCAATCCTAAGGACGCCCGCAGCACCATGGTCTGCCTGCTGCCGGCGGGCCGCGCCGCCATCGAGAAGGCCGCGCCCCGGCACGTGGCGGACGTCCGGCGGAACTTCATCGACCTGCTCACCCCGGCTGAGCTCGACATGCTCGCCGCCCTCAACGAACGAGTCCTGCACCATCTGGCCGCAAACGACGACTCCCCCGCCAAAGAAGAGCCCTCGTAGCCTTCATAGGCACAGACATCCACAGCGAGTGCGGCTGACTAGAGACATCTTCATGGCGGATCCGCCATCTCAACGCCACGAAGATGAGAATTCCGCCACGTTGGATGAGAACCTACGCCTCCGGCCTACCGCGCCATGTTGGAGAAACGCGACAAGTGCAGCTGGTGCGCAACGGTGACGGTCTTGGTCGGGCCGTTACGGTGTTTGGCGAGAATGAAATCCGCCTCTCCCCCACGCGGATCGTCCCGCTCGAACGCGTCGGGGCGGTTGAGCAGGATCACCATGTCGGCGTCCTGCTCGAGCGATCCCGACTCACGAAGGTCAGACAGCATCGGCTTCTTGTCGGTGCGCTGCTCGGGGCCGCGGTTGAGCTGGCTGATCGCGACAACGGGGACCTCGAGCTCCTTGGCCAACAGTTTGAGTTGGCGCGAGAATTCGGAGACTTCTAGCTGCCGCGACTCAACCTTCTTTCCCGACGACATCAGTTGCAGATAGTCGACCACGACCAGACGCAAGTCGGCCTTCTGCTTCAGCCGGCGCGCCTTGGCGCGGATCTCCATCATGGTCAGGTTCGGCGAGTCGTCGATATACAGTGGCGCCTCGCTGATTTCGCTCATCCGCCGCGCCAACCGCGTCCAGTCGTCGTCGCTCATGCGCCCGGAACGCATGTCGGCGAGTTTGATTTTCGCTTCGGCTGACAGCAGCCGCATCACAATCTCGGACTTGCTCATCTCCAGCGAGAAGATGACGCTGGCCAGTCTGTGCTTGATCGAGCAGGACCGCATGAAGTCCAGCCCTAGCGTGCTTTTGCCCACGCCAGGCCTGGCCGCCACGATGATCATCTGCCCGGCATGCAGACCGTTCGTCACCTCGTCGAGTTCGGTGAAGCCGGTCGGCACGCCGCGCGAGATGCCGCCGTTGGAGGCGATGGCGTCGATCTCATCCATCGTCGGCTGCAGCAGGTCCTCCAGCGGTACGAAGTCCTCCGACGTCCGCCGCTCGGCCACTTCATAGATCTCTGCCTGTGCCCGGTCGACGACCTCGGCCACGTCGGCACCCTCGGCGCCCGCGTAGCCGTACTGAACGACGCGCGTGCCGGCCTCCACCAGCCGGCGCAGCAGCGCCTTCTCGGCCACGATGGTCGCGTAGTAGCCCGCGTTGGCGGCCGTGGGCACGGTCGAGATGAGGGTGTGCAGGTACGGCGCCCCGCCGATGCGGCGCAGCATCCCCCGGCGATCCAGTTCCGCGGCCACCGTCACCGCGTCGGCCGGCTCGCCGCGGCCGTACAGGTCCAAGATTGCGTCGTAGACGTTCTGATGCGCGGGGCGGTAGAAGTCGCCGGGCCGCAACCGTTCCAGCACATCGGCGATGGCGTCCTTGCTCAGCAGCATGCCGCCCAGGACGGCCTGCTCCGCCGCGAGATCCTGCGGTGGCTGACGGCCGAAGTCCTCACTGGGCGCCGACGAATCCATGCCCGACGCCAAGTCATCGACGACCGCCATGGATCCCTCCTCCCCTGCCACGCATCCGAACGTACATTCGAAAACCGCTCTCGTCAGCGTAAGTCAAGGAGCCGACACTTTCGTCCCACAGCACTCGCACGTCTCGCGCCGGGACGACGTTAGACGTTGCTGGCTAGTAGGTGAAAGGGCCGCTGTTCATGAACCTGTGCATCGTGTGTGCATATCCTTCGACACCTGTGTTGAGTGGGGTGTGGAGAACCTGTGTATGAATTCAAGGGGCTCTGACATCGGTGCTGTTAAGGGCCATGTAACGCCAGGAAATCCGTGTGGACAAGAATCTCTACGGCGTGTCGTCGCAGGTTACTGCGCCGGGCGTGTTGGCTTTCGGCCATATTTTCGCAGCGTTACGGCAGGGTAAATAGGGTCCACCGAACACCCCGTAGCGATAGTTCGCTAGGACGCGCGTCCGCGATGAGGCCAGGCCGCGTGACCCCAGCACAACTAAGCCCGGCGGCGGCCGATGATGGCCGCCGCCGGGAAAGAGCAAACGTGGGAGGCTTAGCTCTCCGCGACGACCTCGAGGGCGACCTCGACGTCAACCTCGGGATGCAGGTGGACCGACACCGGGTGGGTGCCGACAGCCTTGATGTGCGACTTGGGCAGCCGCACGATCCGCTTGTCCAGGTTGGGACCGCCGGCCTGCTTGATGGCCGCGACCACGTCACCGGACGTCACCGAGCCGAACAACTTCCCGGAGTCCGCCGCGGTCCGCACCGGCAACTGGACGGGGCCCAGCGCCTCGATCGCGGTCTTGAGTTCGTTGGCGTGCCCGAGGTCGCGCACCGCCTTGCCTTCGCGAGAACGGCGGATCTCGTCGGCCTGCTTCTGCGCGCCGCGCGAGGCGACGATCGCCAGACCGCGCGGGAGCAGGAAGTTGCGGCCATAGCCGTCCTTGACCTCGACCGTGTCGCCGACGGTACCGAGGTGGTCGACGTCGGCCGTCAGAATCAGCTTCATCGTTTTTCGTACTTTCGCTTCGGTTTCGGCGGCTATCGCGCCGAGGACGTGAAGGGCAGCAAAGCCACCTCGCGGGCATTCTTCACCGCGATCGCGATGTCACGCTGGTGCTGCACGCAGTTGCCGGTGACGCGCCGCGCCCGGATCTTGCCGCGCTCACTGATATAGGTGCGCAGCAATGCGGTGTCCTTGTAATCGATCGCTTGCCCCTTTTTCGAGCAGAAGACACACTTCCGCGTCTTGACCGGCTTTTCCGGAGCCGGACGTCGCTTGCTGGACTTAGCCATGACTGTCTTTCTTTCCGTTTCTTACTGTTGAAGTTTTCAGAACGGCGGTTCGTCGTCGCCGCCGCCGAAGGACCCGGATGCCGGGGCACTGCCCCACGGGTCGTCGGCCGGTGCGCTGCTCGCCGGCGCCGATCCCTGACGGGACCCGCCTCCGCCGCCGAAGCCGCCACCACCGCCGCCGCCGCCGCTGCGGCTGGCCTTATTGACTTTGGCCGTGGCGTACCGCAGCGAGGGCCCGATCTCATCGACCTCGACCTCGAAGACGGTGCGCTTCTCGCCTTCGCGCGTCTCGAAGGACCGCTGCTTGAGCCGGCCGGTGACGATCACCCGTGAGCCTCGGGTGAGGCTCTCGGCGACGTTCTCGGCAGCCTCGCGCCAGATGTTGCACCGCAAGAACAGCGCCTCACCGTCTTTCCATTCCGAACTCTGGCGGTCAAAGATCCGGGGTGTAGACGCCACGGTGAAATTCGCGACGGCGGCACCGGACGGGGTGAACCGCAGTTCGGGGTCGGCGGTCAGGTTTCCGACAACGGTGATAGTGGTGTCACCAGCCACAATTTCCTCCTCGTTCCGCCCTGCTACTCGCTTCTCCGACGGTAAATGGCACGTGTCCTGGCTGAGCCTACGCAAGTCCACCGACGGTGGGCCCACGACTCGGCCACGGGTGTTAGTGCTTGTCGGTGCGCATCACCTTGGTGCGCAAGACCGACTCGTTGAGGCTCAGCTGGCGGTCGAGCTCGGAGACCGTCGCCGGCTCCGCCTTCAGGTCGACGACGACATAGATGCCTTCGGCGTGCTTGGCGATCTCGTAGGCCAGCCGGCGCTTACCCCAGATGTCGACCTTGTCGACGGATCCGCCGTCCTTACGGACGACGTTGAGGAACGTCTCCAGGGATGGAGCAACAGTGCGCTCGTCGAGCGTGGGGTCAAGAATGACCATGATTTCGTATGGACGCATGGAAACCTCACCACCTCCTCTGGTCTTCGCGGCCACGGTCGTTCCGTGGCAGGAGGGTCGCCTGCGTCGGCAACCGCATCAGGCTACCGGATGGGTGGGTTGGCCTCCAAAATCCCGACGGATCCGGCCGCTCGAGCAATCCGGCTATTGCCGCGCGTCCAAGTAGTCGGTGGCCCGGTCCACCGTCGCCTGATCGGCCTTGGCGAGCGCGCCCGAATCGAACGGCGGCTGCGGGTCGTATTCGATGAGCAGCTGAGCGGCCTGCGCGGCCCGGCGGTCCACCAGGAGCTCGACCAGCCGTAAGGCCATGTCGATCCCGCTGGACACCCCCGCGGCGGTGATGATCCGCTGCGGCAGGTGCTCGACGACCCGGTCCGGCACGTACCGGGCGCCCAGCTGGTTGAGCAGGTCCCTGGCGCGCCAGTGCGTCGTGGCGGTGAGCCCGTCGAGCAGGCCCGCGGCGGCCAACAGCAGCGCACCGGTGCACACCGACGTGGTGAAGATCGTGGTCGGGTGCACCGCTTGCAGCCATTCGCGGATGGTGCCGTCGTGGATCAGCTGGCGCGTGCCGATCCCGCCGGGGAACAGCACCACATCCGGCGAGGTGACCTCGTCGAATCTCGCGTCGCAGCTGAGGCCGAGCATCCCGTTTTCCGTGCGCACCTCGCCCCGGCGGTGACCGATGAACACCACCTCGACCGACGGGACGCGTTGCAACACTTCGTAAGGCCCCACAGCGTCGAGCGCGGTCACGCGGGCGAATAACGGGACGGCGACCAAAGTCATGGCGCCACTCCGGCCGGCACCGGGGGCTCGATCTCGGGCGCCGTGGCGTGGCGCATGCCGGCCGGTCGTAGCCAGTCCGGCAGCCACCGGGGCGGGGCGTCGGGCGCGCGGTTGAAGGGGCCGCCCGACGGGTCGTCCACCCGGCCGTTCCAGCGCACCAAGTCCTCGTCGGGCCGGTAGATCTGGCGGATCACCAACGCGCACAGCCCGATGACGGCGATGTCGCGCAGCAACACCGTCGTGGTGAAGAACTGCTCCGGCAGCGAGCGGTTCGGGTTGCCATATAGGAAGTACATCCGCGGCACCCATACCGCCGCATCGATGGTCATCCACGCCAGCAGGATCCGGCGATGCGGCAGAGCCAGCACCGCCAGCGGGACCAGCCAGAGCGAGAACTGCGGACTCCACACCTTGTTGGTCAACAGAAAAACAGCCACCATCAAGAACAGCAGCTGCGCCAGCCGCGGCCGCTTCGGAGCGGTCAGCACGACATATGCAATTGCCGCACAACCGATTACGAACAAGACGGTGACCACGGCGTTCAGCAGGGTGGGCGGCTCCCAAAACCCCAGCTTGGCATCGAACCCGCGCCAGCCGGTGAACGATTTCACCACGTTATAGAGCGAATCCATGTCGTCGCCGCGTCGGGTGTTGAGCCGGAAGAATTCCGACCACCCGCGGGGAAACAGCACCAACACCGGCAGGTTCACCAGCAGCCATGTCACCGCGGCCGTTCCCGCGGTGCGAGCCAAAGCGCGAAAGCGCCCCGTCCGGATCGCCAGAACCACCATGGGACCCAGGAACAACAACGGATACAGCTTGGCCGCGGCACCCAATCCGATCAGCATGCCGGCCAGCACCGGTTTGCGCCGCGCCCACGCCAGCAGCCCCGCCATCGCGAATGCCGTTGCCAGCGCGTCGAAATTGGTAAAGATCTGGAAGATCAGCAGCGGCGACGCGGCCACCAGGGCCGCATCCCATATCCGGCGCCCCGCCAGGCCGGCGGTCGCCCAGACGGTGGCGAGCCAGGCCAGCGCCAGACCGAACGCCGCGACGTTGAAGAACATCACCACCTCGGCGACCACCGGCAGCGGACCCAGCTTGCTCAGCGCGGTATAGGTCTTCGCCAGCGCCATCGACACGTACTGATACATCCCGGTCAGCACCGGATACTCCATGTAGCGCACCGCCGGCCGGCCGTCGTAGCGCGTCTGCGGGGTACCGCTGCCGTCGGTCTCGACCCAGCTCGACTTGTACGGAAACTTGCCCTGGCTCAACAACTCCGCGCCGTAAAGCGGAACGGTATCGGAGTAGCACAACTCGTAGTACGCGCGTTGGTTCTCCCAATTGGCTACCCGCTGATCCCCCGTGCCGGTGCCGGTGCTCTGCAGGCAGGCCGCCTTCGTCGACCAGCCGAGCGCCAGGAATACCAGTCCCATCAAGAACATCACCCGCAGTGGCGTCATCACCCGGGCGCGCCCGATCAGCGCGTGTCTGCCCACCGGCCCACCGGCGACTTCCGCCAGGGCGGCGCCCAACGAGTCGGTGCGGCTTGGGCAGTCGCGGTTGTCGACGCTACGCAGATCGCCGGCCAGCGGCTCCGGAGAAATGGAGGTGCTGCGCTGCTCGGCCTCGGTCACGGCGGCGGCTGGCCAGGCGGCGGGGGAGCTTGGGGGCCGCCCGGCGGCACGCCCGGCTCTTGACCGCCGGGACCTCCACCGCCCGGCGGTGCCGGCCCAAGAGTGACCGTCGTGGGCGGACCGATCGGGATGGTGATTCCGGGCGCCACTTCGACGGTGGGCTGAATGACCGTCACGGACGGCGGTGGTGGGGGCGGGGGCGCCGGGACGCCGGCATAGCCGCCGATCTCCGTCGGCTTGGGGAACGATTCATTGGAGGTGCCCTTCAGGGCGCCATCCATGGTGGACTTCCAGATGTCCGATGGCAGCCCCGAGCCGTAAACCGGGGCGCCCGAGGCGGTTACGAGCGGCACGTCGCCTTTCGCGGTGCCCACCCACACGGCCGTCGACAGCGACGGCGTGTATCCGACCATCCAGGCGTCCTTGTCGGCGGTGGTGTCACCCAGCTGCGTGGTGCCTGTCTTGGCCGCCGACGGCCTGCCGCCGGACAAGGAGTGGCCGCGCGAATAGCTGGCGATCGGCTCCATGGCCGCGGTGACGTTGTCGGCCACGGCCTTGGGGATGCGCTGCTCGCCATTGTTGTCGGACTTGCTCGCGTCGAAGAGCACCTGGCCTTCGGAGTTGACGACCTTCTGCACGAAATGCGGCCGGTGGTAGACGCCGGAGGCGGCCAGCGTGGCGTACGCCGAGGCCATGTCGATCACCCGGGTCTGGTACTGCCCCAGCACAATTCCATTGTTGGGCGGCCCGCCTTTGCCGTCCTCGGACAGCGTGTGGTCCACGCCGGGGAAGCTGGTCGCGATGCCGGCCTGGTGCGCGGCGTCCGCGACGGCCTGCGGGCCGCCCTTGAGCTTGAGCATCAGCCGGTAGTAAGAGGTGTTCAGCGATTGCTTGAGCGCCTGGGCGATATTGCACGTCCCGCAGCCCTCGCCCTCGACGTTTGTGATCTTGATGCCGTCGACCGTCAGCGGCGAACTGTCGACCTGGTAACCCAGACCGATCCCCTGCTCGAGCGCGGCCACGAGTGCGAACACCTTGAACGACGACCCGGTTTGCAGGCCCGCCTGCGCGAAGTCGAAACCGTTGGCGTCCGTACCGCCGTAGTACGCGCGGATCGACCCGTCGTGCGGGTCGATCGACACCGCGGCCGACCGCATGTCTGGGTCTTGCCCGTCAAGGTATTTCGATACGGCCTTCTCGGCGGCCTGCTGGGCTTTCGGGTCGATGGTGGTGGTGACCTGCAGGCCCTGGGTGTTCAGAGTCCGCTCGTCGATGTTGAACAGCTCCATCAACTCTTTGGTCACCTGGCGCTCGATCAGCCCGTTGGGACCCGTCGTCTGGTTCTCGGCGCGGGCTTGGTCGGGCGGCACGGTCTGCGGGAAATCCTGCGCGGCACGGTCACTGGGCGACAGCGCCTTGGTCTCCACCATGCCGTCGAGCACCCAGTTCCAGCGGGCCCGGGCGCCCTGCGGGTCGACGGCCGGGTCCAGCGACGACGGCCGCCGGATCAGCGCCGCCAGCAGCGCCCCCTCCGAGACGGTCAACTGCTCGACGGGCTTGTTGAAGTAAGCCTTGGCGGCGGCGGAGATGCCGTAGGCGCCCCGGCCGAAGTAGATGATGTTCAGGTAGGCCTGCAGCACATCGTCTTTCGACCACTCCCCCGACATCTTGGTAGCGATCACGAGTTCCTTGGCCTTGCGCATCAAACCGCTGACGCCGTGTTGAGCCGACCCCACCAGCGCGTTCTTCACGTATTGCTGGGTGATGGTCGACCCGCCCTGCAGGTCACCGTTGCCGAAGAGGTTGTTGTTCACCGCCCGCGCGAAGCCGCTGAAGTCGAACCCCGGGTTCGAGTAGAAATTGCGGTCTTCGGCCGCGATCACCGCCTGGCGCACGTGCACCGGCACCTGGTTGATGTTGACGTCAACCCGATTGCCTTCGGGCGGAATGATTTTGGCGATCTCTGACCCGTCGCTGGCCAGGATGGTGGAGACCTGGTTGGTGCGCAAGTCGCCCGGCTTGGGGATGTCGACGATGAAGTAGGCCATGGCGAACGTGACGATCGGCAACAGCACGAGCACCGCCGCCGACAGGTAGGCCGCTCGCCGCACCCACAACCAGTTGATCTGCTGGGTCCAATGGACGTCACGTGGCGGCCGGGGCCCGAAGCCGTCCGGCCCACCGCGGCGACCCCCCGGCCCGGGCGGTGGTGGTGGCCCTTCCGGCGGACGGCCTCCCGCCGTCGGCCGGGCGCGGCGCGGCGGCGTTCGGCTATCCAGCGCCGCCTTGACCTCCTCAAGCGCATCACGCTGCAAGGGCGTCGACGAAGGGCTGTCCAGCGCGGCTTTGACTTCCTCGATGCTGGGATCGGGCCGCCGGGGCGACCGGTCATCGACGACCGGCGGAAGAATCGTGGTCATCCGGTCATCGGGCGGAACCCCACGGCGTTGGCCGGCCGACGACGGCGCGCCACGCGGGCGCTCGCCGCTTCCATGTTTTCCCACCCGCTCAGTCGCCGGCCCATCCGCGTCGCCGGACGACTGGTTGTGGGGTCCGTCGTTATTCAATGGCCGTGCGCGCGCCGTTTCGTGCCGTCCGCGTACCGCGGGTGCCCTTGGGTGGGCGCGCCGCTCCGAGCACGTACGACTTGACCAGATGATTCCACTCGCAGGTCCGGCATACCTCCACCACGTGGACAGCGAACTCCTCGAAGCGACTCGCCAGCAAAACCAACTCTTCGGCGGTGCGCGCCGAGCCCGATACCGGACCGAGGTGTTCGCCGAACACCCACGACACCAGCGTCAGCTGCTCCTTGCGGCAGATCGGGCAGATGACCTGGCTCGGTTTCCCGTGAAACTTGGCGGCGCGCAGCAGATAAGGGTTCGCGTCACACACCTCGGATACGCCCGTGCGGCCCGAGTACACCTCGGCCAGCAGTGCTCGCCGCCGGAGCGCGTAGTCCACCACTTGTCGCTGCAGTCGCACGCCCACCAGAGTACGTCGCCATCCGGGCGACCGATACGCAACCAAACCTGTGGCGGGCCGAGCCGAGTACAGGCGGGCGCATTCTGTGCCGGACCGGGCCCGGACTCTACGATCATCCCCGTGGCGAAATGGCTCGGGACGTCGCTGGGTGGCGGTGTGGCGGCAAGCACCCGCGCCAAAGACATCAATCGGCAGGACGCCTGCAAGATCCTCGACAACGCCCTGAACGACGGCGAGCTCTCCATGGAGGAGCACCGGGAACGGGTCAGCGCGGCCACCAAGGCGGTCACGCTCGGCGATCTGCAGGCCCTGGTGACCGATCTGCAAACCGACAGCAGCGCGCTTCCGACGCCCGCCGCCAAAGCCCTGTCGGTGCCGCCGAAGCTGCGCGGTTGGGGGATGCTCGCCGCCGCCTTCGTCGTCTCGGTGCTCCTGGGCGTCGGCATCGGGTGGGGCATGTACGGCAACACCGACTCGCCGCTGGACTTCACCACCGACCCCGGAGCCAAGCCCGACGGCGTCGGCCCGGTGGTGCTGACCCCGCCGACCCAACTGCATTCGGTCGGCGGGCTGACCGGCCTGATCGAGCAAACACGCAAACGGTTCGGCAACGCCGTGGGGTATCGACTCGTGATCTATCCGACGTACGCGGTCCTCGACCGGCCGGACCCCTCCGACGATCGCCGGGTGCTGGCCTACACCTACCGCGGGGGCTGGGGCGACCCGAGCAGCTCGGCGAAAAGCTCCGCGGACGCTCCCGTTCCGGTTGACCTGAGCAAGTTCGACGTCACGGCGACCGTGGGCATCATGCGCGGCGCCCCGCAGACCCTCCACATGAAGCCGTCGGACGTCAAAACCGAGTACCTGAACATCGAACCGGCGACCGACCCGACCACCCCCGGCGCGCTCTCGCTGTCGCTGTATGTCTCAAGCGACTACGGTGGTGGTTACATCGTCTTCGCAGGTGACGGCACCGTCAAGCAACTCAACTTGCCGTCGTAGCCGCCGCGATTCGATTCGGCGCACCCGGACTAATAGTGGACGAACACCCGGTGGTGTTGTGGCGAATATATCGAGACGATACGATTACGCGAGGCGTCGAACCGTCGTAACCAACCATGCAAAGGGGGTGATTCGATGCTCGAGCTCGCCATCCTCGGTCTTCTCATCGAATCGCCGATGCATGGTTACGAGTTGCGCAAACGGCTAACCGGCCTCCTCGGTGCGTTTCGTGCGTTCTCGTACGGTTCGCTGTACCCGGCCCTCCGGCGGATGCAGGCCGAAGGGTTGATCGCCGAGGACGCCGCCCCCACCGGAACGCCGGTTCGGCGCGCCCGGCGCGTCTACCAGCTAACCGACGAGGGCCGTCGGCGCTTCGGTGAGCTGGTGGCCGACACCGGCCCGCACAACTACACCGACGACGGCTTCGGGGTGCATTTGGCGTTCTTCAACCGGACTCCGGCGGAGGCGCGCATGCGCATCCTGGAAGGTCGCCGCCGTCAGGTCGAGGAGCGGCGGGAAGGCCTGCGCGAAGCCGTGGCGCGGGCCAGTAACTCGTTCGACCGCTACACCCGCCAACTTCACCAACTGGGGCTCGAGTCCAGTGAGCGCGAAGTGAAGTGGCTCAACGAGCTCATTGCTGCGGAGCGGGCGATGCCCGGCCTCTCCGAGCAGACGTAAAACCCCTGCACGAATTCGATCAGCTGCGACACAAGTTATGGAGTTAGGAGAACGCCCAATGAGTGACCAGAACGCGCCACAGGCGTCGACCGAGGTACGAGTCGCCATTGTCGGCGTCGGTAACTGCGCGTCTTCCCTGGTACAGGGCGTCGAGTACTACCAGAACGCCGACGAGAACAGCACCGTGCCCGGCCTGATGCACGTGAAGTTCGGCCAGTACCACGTGCGCGACGTCAAGTTCGTCGCGGCCTTCGACGTGGACGCCAAGAAGGTCGGCTTCGACCTGTCCGACGCGATCTTCGCCTCGGAGAACAACACGATCAAGATCGCCGACGTGCCGCCCACCAACGTGACGGTGCAGCGCGGCCCGACACTCGACGGCATCGGCAAGTACTACGCCGACACCATCGAGTTGTCCGACGCCGAGCCGGTCGACGTGGTCAAGGTGCTCAAGGAGAACAACGTCGACGTGCTGGTGTCCTACCTGCCGGTGGGCTCGGAGGAGGCCGACAAGTTCTACGCCCAGTGCGCCATCGACGCCGGCGTGGCCTTCGTCAACGCGCTGCCGGTGTTCATCGCCTCGGACCCGGTGTGGGCCAAGAAGTTCGCCGACGCGGGTGTGCCGATCGTGGGCGACGACATCAAGAGCCAGGTAGGCGCAACCATCACCCACCGGGTGATGGCCAAGCTGTTCGAGGACCGCGGTGTGCAACTGGACCGCACCATGCAGCTCAACGTGGGCGGCAACATGGACTTCCTCAACATGCTCGAGCGCGAGCGGCTGGAGTCCAAGAAGATCTCCAAGACGCAGGCCGTCACCTCCAACCTGCAACGCGAGTTCAAGACCAAGGACGTGCACATCGGCCCGTCCGACCACGTCGGCTGGCTCGACGACCGCAAGTGGGCGTACGTGCGACTGGAGGGCCGCGCCTTCGGCGACGTGCCGCTGAACCTGGAGTACAAGCTCGAGGTGTGGGACTCGCCGAACTCGGCGGGCGTCATCATCGACGCGGTGCGGGCGGCCAAGATCGCCAAGGACCGCGGCATTGGCGGCCCGGTAATCCCGGCGTCGGCCTACCTGATGAAGAGCCCGCCGCAGCAGCTGCCCGACGACATCGCCCGTGCGCAGCTCGAAGAGTTCATCATCGACGGCTAACTCGGTTCGGCCTACTGACCCGCGGGCGTAACGTCACGGCGATTTTCCCTCTGGGATTCGCCGCAGCGTTACGCTCGCGGTCTTTGGAGCCGATTCATCGCGGCCCCACAGCGAACGGCCTTGCGGCAGAAGCACGAACGATCGCCGATCGACACATCGGCTCGCCGGGGCGACGCAGCCGGTTGGCTGCCGGGCCTTCGCCGTCGTTACGTCTCTAGACGCCGGCGCTAGTGTCTGTAGATCGTGACCGAAATCTCCGGAGACGAACTGGACGGACTGTCTGAGTTCTCGCTGTTGCGCGAGAACGCCGAACAAGCCGGCGTCGAGGGTCCGCTGCCCGACGTCCAGCGCGTCGAATCGGGCACGGCTGAGAGCAAAATCAGCGCACTGCGCTGGGGCGGCACTCCCCCGCGGATCGTTTTTCTGCACGGTGGCGGCCAGAACGCGCACACCTGGGACACCGTGATCGTCGGCCTCGGCGAGCCCGCACTGGCGGTGGACCTCCCTGGGCACGGCCATTCGGCATGGCGCGAGGACGGCGACTATTCGCCGCAGATCAACGCCGACGCCCTGTTGCCGGCGCTACGCGAGCACGCACCGAGCGCCGATCTTGTCGTGGGCATGTCGCTGGGTGGGCTGACCGCGTTACGGCTGGGTGCCGTGGCGCCCGAACTCGTCAACGAACTCGTCTTGATCGACGTCACCCCGTCGGCGCTGCAGCGGCACTCGGAGATGACCAAGGAACAGCAGGGCACGGTGGCGTTGATGCACGGGGAACGCGAATTCCCCAGCTTCCAGGCCATGCTGGACCTGACGGTCGCCGCGGCGCCACACCGCGAGGTGAAGGCGCTGCGCCGCGGCGTGTTTCACAACTCGCGCAGGCTGGACAACGGCAACTGGACGTGGCGCTACGACGCCATCCGCAAGTTCCCCGACTTCGACGTCCTGTGGGAGGACGTGGACCGGCTGTCCGCGCCGATCACCCTTATCCGCGGCGGCAAGTCGGGTTTCGTCAGCGACGACGACGCGGCCGAACTCAGCCGTCGCACAAAGCATTTCCGCACGGCGCACGTCGTCGAAGATTCCGGACATTCCGTGCAAAGCGACCAGCCCCTCGCCCTGATCGATCTGCTGCGCGGGGTGCTCAACGCGGGCTGAGCCTACGGTGGTTTCATGAGCCCTGATCTCCCCATTCGTATCGGCGTGCAACTGCAGCCTCAGCACGCGCCGCAGTATCGCCAAATCCGGGACGCCGTGCGTCGTTGCGAGGACATCGGCGTCGACATCGCCTTCAACTGGGACCACTTCTTCCCCCTCTACGGCGATCCCGACGGTGCGCATTTCGAATGCTGGACAATGCTCGGGGCGTGGGCCGAGCAGACTTCGCGCATCCAGATCGGCGCGCTGGTCACGTGTAACTCGTACCGGAATCCCGAGCTGCTGGCCGACATGGCCCGCACGGTCGATCACATTTCGGACGGGCGGCTCGTGCTGGGGATCGGCTCGGGATGGAAGCAGAAGGACTACGACGAGTACGGCTACGAGTTTGGCACCGCGGGCAGCCGCCTCGACGACCTCGCGGGCGCCCTCCCCCGGATCAAGGCGCGACTGGCGAAACTGAACCCCCCGCCGACCCGCGACATCCCGGTCCTGATCGGCGGGGGCGGTGAGCGCAAGACGCTGCGGCTGGTCGCCGAATACGCCGACCTGTGGCACAGCTTCACCTCCGCCGACGAGTTCCCGGCCAAGGCGGACGTCCTGGCCCGGCATTGCGCCGACGTCGGCCGCGACCCGGCGAGCATCGAACGCTCGGCCGCCGTGCGGGACGGCGGCGAGCTGATCGACAATGCCGAAAAGCTCGTCGGCCTCGGAGTCACGCTGCTAACCGTCGCGTGTGACGGGCCGGATTACAACCTCGGCGCCGCGGAAGCGCTGTGCCGGTGGCGGGATGGTCGTTAAACCCGTCGCTGACCATTTATCGGCGAAACACCGGAAAATACGAGCCCACTCGTGAGAAACTTCTCGCGCTGATGGCCGCACCGGGTTTGAAAGAGACTCAACGACGAAATGCCAAAGAAATACGGGGTCAAAGAAAAGGACCTGGTTGTTTCGCACATCCTTCACCTCTTGCTGACGGGGAAGTTGCGCACCGGCGACCGCGTCGATCGCAATGAGATCGCGCTGGGCCTGGGCGTAAGCCGCGTCCCTATTCAAGAGGCGCTGGTGCAACTCGAACACGACGGCATTGTGTCCACCCGCTATCACCGCGGCGCGTTCGTCGAGCGGTTCGACGAAGCCACCGTCCTCGAGCATCATGAGCTCGAGGGTCTGCTCAACGGCATCGCGTCCGCACGCGCGGCCACCAGCCCCACGCCGCGGATCCTGGGTCAGCTCGACGCCTTCATGCGATCGCTACGCACAGCGAAGGATTCGCGGGCCTTCTGCGACATCGCCGCGGAGTACCGGCGCACCCTCAACGACGAATACGCCGGGCCGCGCCTGCACGCCACGATCCGCGCCTCGCAAAACCTGGTTCCCCGAGTGTTCTGGCTGATTTATCAGGGCAGCCGCGAAGAGATGCTGCCGTTCTACGAAGAGGAGACCTCCGCTATCAACCGGCGCGACCCCGAGGCCGCCCGGGCCGCGTGCGTCGGCCGCTCCTACCTGATGGCCCAGACCATGCTGGCCGAACTTTCCCGGCGCAGGGTGTTCACCGCCCCCGACGACGGGAGCCCGGTCGTGCCCGGACCGCTCGAGGTGCTCGTCGACGCCGAAACCGTCGGCGTCGAGCCGTCGCTGGCGCTGTAGGGCACGCTCACCCGACGAAGCCGCCGCCCTGTCGATACGGTGGCAGGGATGAATGCGCGCGTGGACCGGCGCACCCAGCGCCGCGCAAGGCTGTTCGGACTGGCCGCGACGACGGTGCTGGTGTGCGGCATGGCATTAGGCGGGCCGGCCGCGCCCGCGGCTGCCGACTGGAATCAATGCGCGCCGGCCGGCTTGGACAGCGCAAGGGCCTTGCCCAAGGATCTGACCGAGAGCCGGCCCACGCCCCAGGAAGACCGGGACACGACACAATCCGTCGAGCCGCTCACCGCGGTTGACGTCGGAGCGCTCGGGCTCGGCACACCGGGCGTGCTGACGGTGGGCACGCTCTCGGATGCCCCGCCCAACATCTGCATCAATCCGACCGGCGAATTCAGCGGTTTCGACAACCTGCTGCTGCGCGCGATCGCCGACAAGCTGCATCTGCAGTTGCGCTTCGTCAGCACCGACTTCTCCGCGTTGCTGGCCCAGGTGGCGTCCCGGCGCTTCGACGTCGGATCGGCGTCGGTGAAAGCGACCGACCAACGCCGTCGCACCGTCGCTTTCACCAACGGTTACGACTTCGGCTTCTACTCCCTCGTGGTGCCCCCGGGCTCACCGATCCACAAGTTCAGCGACCTCGGCGCCGGGCAGCGCATCGGCGTCGTCCAGGGCACCGTCGAGGAGTCGTACGTCGTCGACACCCTGCATCTGCAGCCGGTGAAGTATCCCGGCTTCGCCACCCTGTACGCCAGCCTCAAGACCCGCCAGATCGATGCGTGGGTGGCGCCCGGAACGCTTGCCTCGACCGTGGTTCGGCCCGGTGATCCCGCGGTGACCGTCGCGAACACTTTCAGCCCAGGCAATTTCGTGGCTTACGCGGTCGCCAAGGAGAACAAGCCGCTAATCGATGCGCTGAATTCCGGGCTGGACGCGGTGATCGCCGACGGCACGTGGGCCAAGCTGTACTGCGACTGGGTGCCGCGCACGCTGCCGCCGGGATGGAAGCCCGGGTCGAAAGCGGCGCCGGTCCCGAACCTGCCGGATTTCGCCGCGATCGTCGCGAGCCAGCACCGCGCGCCGACAGGTCCGGCCGCGCCCAAATCGGCGCTGGCCCAGTTGCGCGATTCGTTCTTCGACTGGGACATGTACCGCCGGGCCATCCCCGTTCTGTTGACGACGGGGCTGCCGAACACCTTGATCCTGACCAACTGCGCCATCGTGATCGGGCTGGCGCTCGGGATGGTGCTGGCTATGGCGGGCATCTCGCATCGGCGCTGGCTGCGCTGGCCGGCGCGGGTATACACCGATATCTTCCGTGGCCTTCCCGAAGTGGTGATCATCCTGCTGATCGGAATGGGCGTCGGACCATTGGTCGGCGGCCTGACGAACAAGAACCCTTACCCCTTGGGAATTGCCGCGCTTGGGTTGATGGCCGCCGCCTATATCGGCGAAATCCTGCGCTCCGGAATACAAAGCGTGGACCCCGGCCAGTTGGAGGCCTCCCGCGCGCTGGGCTTCAGCTACACGACTGCGATGCGACTGGTGGTGGTGCCGCAGGGAATACGGCGGGTATTGCCGGCACTGGTCAATCAGTTCATCGGGTTGTTGAAGGCGTCCGCGTTGGTGTACTTCCTTGGCCTGATTGCCGATCAGCGGGAGCTCTTTCAGGTGGGCCGGGATTTGAATGCCCAGACCGGGAGCCTCTCACCGTTGGTGGCCGCCGGCCTCTTCTACCTGATATTGACCATTCCGTTGACGCATTTGGTGAATTACATCGACGCGCGCTTGCGCCGCGGCCGGGGCGCCCCCGACCTCGACGACAATGCCGAGATGCTGGCGACGAAGTTCGGCCAGGAGATCACGTGAGCGGCGCGAGCCGTCGGTCGGTTTCTTTGGCCGCCAAGGATATTCACCAGACCCTGGGCGGGAACAAGGTGCTGCGTGGCGTCGATTTCGAGGCTCCGGCGGGCACCACCGTCGCTGTCATCGGACCGTCCGGCTCGGGCAAGTCGACGCTGCTGCGCACCTTGAATCGGTTGTACGAACCCGATAGCGGCGACATCCTGCTGGACGGTCGATCGGTGTTACGCGACGATCCCAACGAGCTGCGACAGCGCATCGGCATGGTGTTTCAGCATTTCAACCTCTTCCCCCATCTGAGCGTGCTGAAAAACGTTGCGATGGCTCCGCGCAAGTTGCGGCACCTGCCGGCCGACGATGCCCGCGACCTGGCGCTGAACCAATTGGAGCGAGTTGGCCTGAAGCACAAGGCCGATGCCCGGCCCGGCATGCTGTCCGGGGGCCAACAACAACGGGTCGCCATCGCCCGCGCGCTGGCCATGGCGCCCCAGGTGATGTTCTTCGACGAGGCGACTTCGGCGCTGGATCCGGAAACGGTCAAAGGGATTCTGCAACTGATCGCGGACCTCGGCGCCGACGGCATGACGATGATCGTGGTCACCCATGAAATGGGCTTCGCCCGCTCGGCATCCGACGCCGTTGTGTTCATGGATCGCGGCAAGGTGGTGGAATCCGGGCCCCCGGAGCAGATTTTCGAAGCCGCGCAGACCGAACGGCTGCAGCGATTCTTGTCCCAAGTACTTTGACCACCCCATTGCTACTAATTAGTCGGCTTAGCTAGCTTGTACGTGCCTGATATAGCGTTAGACTCCCCGTTTATGGCGGACAGCGAATCCACCGCGGCCGACGTCACCGAGCTTGCGGAAGGTTTGCACCGTGCGCTGTCCAAATTGTTTTCGATTCTGCGGCGCGGGGACCCGAGCGGCATCGCGGCCGCGGGCGAATTGACGTTGGCGCAACTGTCGATTCTGGTCACCTTGCTGGATCAGGGGCCGATTCGGATGACCGACCTGGCGGCCCATGAGCGGGTGCGCACTCCCACCACCACCGTGGCGATCCGCCGGCTGGAAAAGCTGGGGCTGGTGAAACGCTCGCGCGACCCGTCCGATCTGCGGGCCGTGCTGGTCGACATCACCCCGCGCGGACGTGCCGTCCACGGCGAGTCCCTGGCCAACCGGCGCGCCTCGCTGGCCGCGATGCTCAGTCAACTGCCCGCGTCCGACCTCGGCACCCTGATGCAGGCGTTGGCTCCGCTCGAGCGGCTGGCCTGCGGCGAACCGGCACCCGCGCCCGCGGGTGCGCCAGCTGCCCGTAAAGAGGCGTGAAAGTAACTGCCTTTCAGCGAGTTTGGCGGCGCCCGTAGACTACGGTGCATGCCAACTGCACTGATCACCGGCGCCGGCGGTGGCATCGGTTCCGCGATCGCCACCGCGCTGGCCCCCACCCACACTCTGCTGCTGGCCGGTCGGCCCTCCGACCGGCTCGACGCCGTTGCCCAGAGGCTGGACGCGACGACGTTCCCAGTGGACCTCACCGACACCGTGGAGATCGAGGCCTCCTGCGAGATCGTGGACGAACTCGATGTGCTGGTGCACAACGCCGGGGTGTCGATCCCCGGTCATGTCGCGGATTCCGACGTCGACGAGTGGCGCGCCACCTTCGCCGTCAATGTGCTTGGGCCGGTGGGACTTACACTGGCGCTGCTGCCCGCGCTGCGGCGTGCCCGCGGCCAGGTGGTCTTCATCAACTCCGGTGCGGGGCGCAACGTTTCGCCCGGCATGGCCTCCTATTCGGCCAGTAAGTTCGCGTTGCGCGCCTTCGCCGACTCGCTCCGTGCCGACGAACCGCAGCTGCGGGTGACGACGGTCTACCCCGGGCGCACGGACACCGAAATGCAACGGGAACTAGTCGCGTTCGAGGGGGGGACGTACGACCCGGCGAAGTTTCTCAAGCCGGAAACCGTCGCGGCAACGGTCGCCAACGTGCTGGCGACGCCACCCGACGGACACGTCCACGAGGTGGTGCTGCGGCCCGCGGGCCGGTGACTCGCGACCGCTAGACGACCAGGTTCACCAGTCGGCCGGGGACCACGATCACCTTGCGGGGATTGGCGCCCGCCAAGAATGCCTGGACCTTCTCGTCCGACAATGCCGCGGCCTTCAGGGTGTCCTGATCGGCGTCGGCCGCCACCACCACTCGCCCACGCACCTTGCCGTTGACCTGGACCGGGTATTCGACGCTGTCGTCGACCAGGTAGGCCGGATCGGCCTGCGGGAACGGGCCGTGCGCCAGCGACGTGGTGTGGCCCAGCCGCAGCCATAGCTCCTCGGCCATATGCGGGGCCAGCGGCGCCAACATCAGCACCAGCGGCTCCACCGCGGCCCGGGGAACGGCGTCGCGGTGCTCCTTGGTGAGGTGGTTGGTGTACTCAATCAGCTTGGCCGCTGCAGTGTTATTCCGCAGTGCGGCATAGTCTTCCGATACCCCCGCGATGGTGCGGTGCAGCGCCCGCAGGGTGTCGGAGTCGAGCTCCTGCTGTCCGGCCACGTCGAGCACCCGGGTCCGGCCGGTCTGCTCGTCGACCACCAGCCGCCACACCCGCTGCAAGAAGCGCTGTGCCCCGACGACGTCCTTGGTGGCCCACGGTCGGGAGGCCTCCAGCGGGCCCATCGACATCTCGTACACCCGCAGCGTGTCCGCGCCGTACTCGTCGCAGATCTCGTCGGGTGAGATCGAATTCTTCAGGCTCTTACCGATTTTGCCGAACTCCTGGAACACCTCGATCTCACCGTCGGGGGCCGGGTAGAAGAAGCCGCCGTCCCGCTCGATCACTTCTTCGGCGGGAACATACGAGCCGCGCGCGTCGGTGTAGGCGAAGGCCTGGATGTAGCCCTGGTTGACCAACCTGCGGTAGGGCTCCCGTGAGCTGACGTGCCCCAGGTCGTATAGAACCTTGTGCCAGAAGCGGCAATACAGCAGATGCAAGACCGCGTGTTCGGCGCCGCCGACATACATGTCGACGCCGCCCGGGTCGTCCGGCCCGTGCTCGGCTGGCCGCGGGCCCATCCAGTAGGACTCGTTCTCCTTGGCGCAGAAGCGTTCTGAGTTGTGCGGGTCGGTGTAGCGCAGCTCATACCAGGAGCTTGCGGCCCACTGCGGCATTACATTGGTATCGCGCGTGTACGACTGAAGGCCGTCGCCGAGGTCCAGTTCGACGTGCACCCACTCGGTCGCCTTGGCCAATGGCGGGGACGGCTCGCTGTCGGCGTCGTCGGGATCGAACGACACCGGTGAGTAGTCCGGCACGTCCGGCAGCTCGACCGGCAGCGCGGCCTCGTCAAGGGCGTGGGCGCGTCCGTCGCTGTCGTAGACGATCGGGAACGGCTCGCCCCAGTAGCGCTGCCGGGCGAAAAGCCAGTCCCGCAGCTTGAATTCGATCCGCGCCCAGCCGCGGCCGTCCGCCTCCAGGCGGGCGGTGATCGCTTCCTTGGCCGCCGGCACGTCCATTCCGTCCAGGTAGCCGGAGTTCACCAGCACGCCGTCGCCCGGGTAAGCGGCCTCCGAAATATCGCCCCCGGCAATGACTTCCACGATGGGAAGGCCGAACTCATGGGCGAAGTCCCAGTCGCGCTGGTCGTGGCCGGGCACCGCCATGATAGCGCCGGTGCCGTATCCGGCCAGGACGTAGTCGGCGATGAAGATCGGCACCGGCTTGCCGTTGGCGGGGTTGGTCGCGTAGCTGCCCAGGAAGACGCCCGTCTTCTCCCTGCTCTCCTGGCGCTCAAGGTCCGACTTCGCCGCGATCGCCTGCCGGTACGCGGCGACGGCCTCCCCCGGCGTCGCGGCGCCGTAAGTCCAACGGGCGTCGGTCCCCTCGGGCCAGCTCGTCGCGACCAGCCCGTCGACCAGGTCGTGCTCGGGGGCAAGCACCAGATAGGTGGCGCCGAACAAGGTGTCCGGCCGGGTGGTGAACACCTCGATGTCGACCGTCTCGCCGCCGGCGTTGCTCGCCGAGAACAGCGCCCGGGTGCCCGTGGAGCGACCGATCCAGTTGCGCTGCATGGTTTTGACCGGCTCCGGCCAGTCCAGCAACTCCAGGTCGTCGAGAAGCCGGTCGGCGTAGGCGGTGATTCGCATCATCCACTGCCGCAACCGTTTCCGGAACACGGGGAAGTTGCCGCGGTCGCTGCGGCCGTCGGCGGTGACCTCTTCGTTGGCCAACACCGTGCCCAGACCCGGACACCAGTTCACCATCGAGTCGGCGCGGTAGACCAGTCGGTGGCCGTCGATCACGTCGGCCCGCTCCCCCGCCGACAGCGTGGCCCAGTCCCGTCCATCGTCAAAGCGGCGGGCGCCGGAGTCGAATTCCGCGATCAGCTCGGCGATCGGGCGGGCCTTGCCGGCCGCAGTGTCGAACCAGGCGTTGTAGATCTGCAGGAAGATCCACTGTGTCCACTTGTAGAACTCGACATCGGTGGTCGAGAAGCTGCGCCGGCTGTCGTGGCCGAGGCCCAGCCGACCCAGTTGACGCCGGAAGTTCACGACATTGGCCTCGGTCCGGGTGCGCGGATGGGTGCCCGTTTGCACGGCGTATTGCTCGGCGGGCAGCCCGAACGAGTCGAAACCCAACGCGTGCAGGACGTTATGTCCGGTCATCCGGAAGTAGCGGGCGTAAACGTCGGTGGCGATGTAGCCCAGCGGATGGCCGACGTGCAGTCCCTCGCCCGAGGGATAGGGAAACATGTCCTGCACGAACAACTTGTCAGCGGGGACCGGGCTGCCATCCGTCGGAGCCAACGAGCCGACCGGGTTGGGCACGTTGAACGTCCCGAGCTTCGCCCAGTTCTCCTGCCAGGTGCTCTCGATACGGCCTGCCAGCGCCGCGGTGTAGCGATACGTCGGCGCATCGGGGTCCGTCTGAACGGCACCGGAGTTGCTCTCGGCGGCGGTGGTCGGGGATTCGGTCACCTGAACAGGGTATAAGGGTCACCTCGGGCCGACCGCCGGCCACGGGATGATCTCGGTTCCGTTGCGCACCGATCAGGGGTTCATCCCAGGTGTATTTCGGGCCTATCCACGGCCTTTGACCTGTAGTTACAGTCGGCCTCTAATGACCTGGCAGTGCGCCATTGGAAGGACCGAGGCAGATGATCGAGACCGTCCCCGCCCGCCGTGCGCTCCTCGGGGGTATGGTCGCCGCCCTGATCGGCATGGCGGTTGTCACGGGCGCCCAGGCATCGGCAGACCCCGTACTTCCCGCGCCAGCACCCGCTCCTGCCATCCCGGCGCCGCAGAACGTCGCCGCCGCGCCCGGACAGGCGCCCGCCAACCGGTTCCTCGCCGCCCCGCCGGCGCCGAATCCCGTCGCATCGCCGACGGCCCCGGGTGCAACGGTGCCGGCGGCGGCCGCGCCGGTGGCCCCCGCGGTCACTCCGGCCCCGGCCACCTCCGGGACGGTCCGTGAATACCTGCAGTCGAAGGGCGTCAAGCTCGAGGCGCAAAAACCCCAGGGCCTCAAGGCACTTGACATCACGTTGCCGGTGCCGGCCCGCTGGACTCAGGTGCCCGACCCCAATGTGCCCGACGCGTTCGCGGTGATCGCCGACCGGCAGGGCAGCAGCATCTACTCCTCGAATGCACAGGTGGTGGTGTACAGGCTGGTCGGTGATTTCGATCCTCGCGAGGCCATCAGCCACGGCTACGTCGACAGCCAGAAGCTGCTGGCCTGGCAGCCCACCAACGCTTCGATGGCCGATTTCGGCGGCTTCCCGTCGTCGATCGTCGAAGGCACGTACCGCGACGGCGACATGACGCTGAACACCTCGCGGCGCCACGTGATCGCCACCTCGGGGGGCGACAAGTACCTGGTGTCGCTCGCGGTGACGACCGATCGTGCGGTGGCCGTCGCCGACGCACCCGCCACCGACGCCATCGTCAACGGCTTCCGCGTGACCGTTCCCGGGGCCCCGGCGCCGGCGCCGGTCCAGACTCCGGCGGCCTCGCCGGTCGGGCTGACCCCGGCCCAGGCTCCCGTGCCGCCGGTTCCTGCCGCGGCTCCGGTCCCGCAAGTTCCTGCCGCGGCTCCTGTCGGGCAGATACCGGCCACCGCTCCGGTCGGGCAGGCGCCCGCCACAGCTCCGGTTGCGCAGGCTCCCGCCGTGGCTCCGCTCCGGCAAACCTCGGGCACGGCTCCTCCGGTGGGCTTGCCCCCGGCGCCGATGCCCAGCCGTCAGCCCACACCGAACCTGTTAGCCCTGGTCCCCGGCCTCCCCCCGCTCCCCAATTTCACGTTCTTGCAGCACTGAGCGGTGCCAAGGCTCCTCCGGAGCCGACTGAGCGGACCGGTGTCCGGGCTCGTATTGTGAGGCCATGCTTATTGCGGGAGTGCTGTGCATGTGTGCGGCGGTAGCCTCCGCCGGGTTCGGAACTTGGTCGTTGGCGCGCACCCAGAACGTCGACCCCACCGCGCTCGCGCTGCGCTCCATGGCTCCGGCGCAACTGGCGGCGGCAATCATGCTTGCCGCCGGCGGTGTGGTGGCGCTGGCAGCCTCCCCACACACCGCGCTGGTGGTGTTGATCGTCTGTGTCGCCGGCGCCTGCGGAACGGTGGCCGCCGGGTCATGGCAGAGTGCGCGCTTCGCGTTACAGCGAGAAGCTGCGGCACCCGGCTGCGGGGGAACCTGCGCCGGCTGCACGCAGTCTTGCCACTGAAGCCCGGCCGGACCTGGGGAGGGGCGCTAGTTGCGGCTCAGGTCTATCGGGTGGGTCGCAAGCAACGACAAGGGCAACGGCTGGCGGCGCAGCACCTGCGCCCACAGGTCGGACCTCGACCCCGCCAGAACGTCAGATGGCAACGCGGACAGTACGATCCAGTCGTCTCGTTCGATTTCACCTTCCAGCTGACCAATGGTCCAACCGGAATAGCCCGCGAAAATGCGGACTCCCTCCACCAGCGGAGCGATCGTGTCGGGCTCGGCGTCGAGATCGACCATCACCACCCGGCCATCCACATGCCGCAGTCCGGCCACCCCCTGCGGATCGGCGCCAACCCGCAACGCCGCCAGGCATAGCGCCGCGTCCCGCTTCACCGGGCCGCCGATGAACATCGTCTTCGGCTTGGCCGCCAATTTGGTCCACTGCGGCAGCACGTTGTACACCGCGGTCTCGCTGGCCCGGTTCAGCACGACCCCCAACGTGCCGCCGTCGTTGTGCTCGACGATGTAGATCACGCTGCGCCGAAACGTCGGTTCGAAAAGATCGGTGTTGGCAAGCAGTAACGTCCCCGCGCGCACCCGCTGCGCGGCCGGCGCGACATAGTCCTCTGGGTCCTCGGGCGGCACCCAACCATCATCGCATCCGGCGCCTGCCGCCCGGGGGAATCAAGCGCGGGGCGTAAAGATTTGTACTGTTGGTAAGTCGGCTCGGACGGTGACGAGCTTGCTAGCCCCAACTTTGGAAGTCGGTTTTGTGATCCAATCCCGGATGCACTCAAGCGCACCCGTCGAAATATGGCGGTCGGTGCGCAGTTTGCCAGACTTCTGGCGGCTGCTGCAGGTGCGCATGGCGAGTCAATTCGGTGATGGCCTGTTCCAGGCCGGTCTGGCCGGAGCGTTGCTGTTCAATCCGGACCGCGCCGCCGATCCGATGGCGATCGCACGGGCGTTCACCGTGCTGTTCCTGCCGTACTCGCTGCTCGGGCCGTTCGCCGGCGCGCTGATGGACCGGTGGGACCGCCGGCTGGTGCTCGTCGGCGCCAACGTCGGCCGCCTCATCCTGATCGCCGCGATCGGCACGATCCTCGCCGTCAGGGCCGGCGACGTGCCGCTGTTGTTGGGCGCACTCTTCGCCAACGGCTTGGCCCGGTTCGTCGCGTCCGGACTGTCGGCGTCGCTGCCGCACGTCGTGCCCCGCGATCAGGTCGTGACCATGAACGCCTTGGCCAACGCGTCCGGGGCGATCGCCGCCTTCATCGGTGCCAACTTCATGCTCGTGCCGCGGTTCCTGGTCGGCGCGGGCGACAAGGGCGCCTCGGCGATCATCTTCCTCACCGCGGTACCCGTGTCGATCGCCTTGGTGCTGTCGCTACGGTTCGGGTCCCGCGCGCTGGGCCCGGACGACACCAAGCGGGCGATCCACGGACCGGTCCTCTACGCCGTGGTCACCGGCTGGCTGCACGGTGCACGTACCGTGGCGCAGCGGCCGACGGTCGCCGCCACGCTGTCGGGCCTGGCCGCGCACCGGATGGTGATCGGCATCAACTCCCTGCTGGTCCTGCTGCTGGTGCACCAGCTGACCGACCCCGCAGTCGGGGGACTGGGCACCGCTCTGGTGTTCTTCGGCGCCACCGGCTTGGGCGCTTTTCTGGCCAACGTGCTGACTCCGCCGGCGGTTCGTCGCTGGGGGCGCTACGCGACGGTCAATGGTGCGCTCGCGGCGTCCGCGATCATCGAGGTCGCCGGCGCGGGGTTGCTGTTACCGGTCATGGTGGGGTGTGGCTTTTTCCTCGGTGTGACCGGGCAGATGGTCAAGCTGTGCGCCGACTCGGCAATGCAGATGGACGTCGACGACGCCCTTCGCGGGCACGTATTCGCCGTCCAAGACGCGTTGTTCTGGGTGGCGTTCATCGCCGCGATCACGGCGGCCGCGGCGTTGATTCCCGCGGATGGGCATGCGCCCGCATTCGTCCTGGTCGCTTCCGGGCTTTACCTGGCCGGCCTGGCCATGCACGGCATCCTGGGCCGGCGCGGCGAACAGGCGAATAATCGCTACCCGGCGGGGGCAACCGACGATCGGAGGCAATGATGGCGGGTCCGGAACCGATTGTGGCCGACCTACGCGCCGAAAGCGACGAGCTTGACGCCCTGGTAGCGCCGCTGCCAGCCGAACGCTGGGCCGAACCGACGCCCGCGCCGGGTTGGACCATCGCGCATCAGATCGGGCACCTGTTGTGGACCGACCGGGTCGCGCTGACCTCGGTCACCGATGAGACCGGCTTCGCCGAAGAGCTGAAGGCCGCCGCTGCGGACCCGACGGGCTTCGTCGACGCGGGTGCCGAAGAGTTGGCGGCTCTGGCGCCGGCCGAGCTGCTCGCCGACTGGCGGTCGACCCGTTCCCGGTTGCACGAAGAGCTGCTGATGGTTCCCGCGGGGCGCAAGCTCCCATGGTTCGGGCCGCCGATGAGTGCGGCGTCGATGGCCACCGCGCGGTTGATGGAGACCTGGGCGCATGGCTTGGACGTCGCCGACGCGCTGGGCGTCAAACGGGTGGCCACCGACCGGCTGCGCTCGATCGCCCACCTGGGGGTGCGCACGCGCGACTACGCCTTTTTCGTCAACAATCTCCCCGCTCCGGCCGAGCCGTTCCTGGTCGAGCTGCGCGGACCCGGCGGCGACACCTGGAGCTGGGGATCGCCGGATGCGGCGCAACGGGTCACCGGTTCCGCCGAAGACTTCTGCTTTCTGGTCACTCAACGGCGACCGCTCAGCGCCCTCGACCTCACCGCCGATGGGCCCGACGCGCAGCGCTGGCTGGAGATTGCGCAAGCCTTCGCGGGCCCTCCCGGCGCCGGTCGATGAGCGCGCGAGCGCGCGAAGAGAGCTGGCGCCCATCCGACACAAGCGCCGGTCGATGAGCGCGCGAGCGCGCGAAGAGAGCCGGCGCCCATCCGACGCAAGCGCCGGTCGATGAGCGCGCGCGAAGTTATTGCAGCGGCCCGCCGTACGTTGCCCGGTTCTCGGCTTCCGCCTCTTCGCGCAGCGCCGAGATCGCAAGGTTCAGCCTGTCGGCAAGCTCGCCGTGGGCATATCCGGTCATCACGCCGGGGTGCAGAGTCAGCTTGAGCAATCGGCCGTCGGAATTCGCCACGGCATGAATGTCACCGAGGTCGACGCTGTAGGTGACGGCCTCGGCCTGGGCAACCAGGGCTTCCCACTTGTCGGCCGCCTCGCTCAGTTCGCGGAGAACTGATTCGACGAGGTCCTTGTCGCTGAGATTCGCGCGACCGCCCGAATCCGACACGATCACAGTATCGTCGCCCCCTCCAACCAGCGTCAATTCAAACTCGCGGGTGACCGGTGCACCCCATGGCGGCTAGGGGGCGGGCGCCTGGGCGGCGAGTTTCTGGTACCAGGCGAGGTGATAGTTCGCCGATACCGCGTCTCCGCTCGCGATGCCTTCGGTGGCGGCCATCAACAGACACTTGAGCAGGAGAGCCGGGTTCACGGTCGGGTACTGGACCAAAAGTTGGTAGCGCGCCGTATCGAGGTGCACGCGCAGCACGTCGACCTCTTGGTCGATGACAACCGCTTCCGCGGCGGCCGCGTCCGCCAACCTCTGCACGATGCGAGGGAGTCCGTCAAACCGGCGCGTGGTCTCGCTCAGCACCCTGGCCAGATCGCTTATAAGCGGCAGCTCGCGTGGTTCCAACGACGATTTCGTGGCGGTGAAGTCGGGCGAGCGGCGCAGCGAATCACCAGGAGCGTAGGTCACCACGCGCGCCGCATCGCCGATCAAGGCGGACACCCTGCCGGTGCGTCGCTCGGGTTCCAACAACCGCACCCCAGCCGGAAGGTTGATACCTGCCGGTATCCAGCCGTGCGCGAGGTCGGTGACCAGGACGGTCGTGCCATCCAAGAGTTCGCCGACCGCCCAATTCAGCCGCGACTCCTGCCGGACCACGAATTCGAGGAGCCGATTCAGCCGGTCCGTGTCGAAACTCGTTGCGGCGGTGTCCTTTTGCCTGCTGGGCCGAGCGGCGGGCTCCTGGG
Organism: Mycobacterium sp. 852002-30065_SCH5024008; assembly: GCF_001665645.1. Lineage (NCBI taxonomy): Bacteria > Bacillati > Actinomycetota > Actinomycetes > Mycobacteriales > Mycobacteriaceae > Mycobacterium > Mycobacterium sp. 852002-30065_SCH5024008. Next base: position 58,055 of record NZ_LZSZ01000132.1, read on the forward strand.
GTGCATCCGGCTCGTCCTGGCTCGCCGGGCCCTCGGCCGGCTCGTCAACCACGGGCTCGGGCTCGGTGATCGCGGGGATGATCTGTGTCTCCTCCATCGAGGCCATCGAGTCCTCGACGGGCTCCGGCTGCTGTGCCAGCTGTTGCGCCTCGTCCTGGGCCGGTGCCGGCTCTTCGGACACGGCGTGGTGACGACCGTTCGCGACGGGTTCGTCGACCACGGGTTCGGCCTCGGTGATGGCGGGGATGACCTGCGTCTCCTCCATCGAGGTCGCCGGGGTGTCGTCCTCGGCGATGGGGTGGCTGTCCGGCTCGTCAACCACCGGCTCGGAATCGGTGATCGCGGGGATGACCTGCGTCTCCTCCATCGGCGCCCCCGCGACGCCGTCCGCGGCATCGATGTCGGACCCTCGTTCGGGCTGGTCCTGCTCGGTCGCCGGCTCCTCCACCCCCAGGTGGTGACGACCGTTGGCGACGGGCTCCCAATCGGGCTCGGCATTCTCGGTCGGCGCGTCGACGACGGGCTCCACCTGCGTGACAGCAGGAATGACTTGCGTCTCCTCCATATCCGGCGCGCCGGCGCTCTGTTCGACGGCGGTGTCACGGACAGGTGCCTCGGCCTCGTCCCCGCCTTGCGGCACGGAAGGGGCCGGCTTGTCGGCAACCCGCCAGCGCGGCCGGCGCACGTCCCTGGTGGGTGCTTCGGAAGGTCGCGAGTTCGGGACAGCAGGGATGACCTGGGTCTGGTCCATGTCCGATGACTGTGGCTCGGTGGCCTGCGGGCGGAGATATCCAGCGGTCACCCCGGCCTTCGCCGCGTGCAGCTGGCGAATCGTCGATTCGACGCGGCGGACGGCGCGGGCCCGCGCCTCGTCGATGACCCGGGCTTCCTTCGCCTGACGCGCAAAATCGGCCAAACCCGCGCGCTTGACCATTTTCAGCTGCTCGTTGGCGCTGTCGGCGATCCGCTGCAGGTCCGTCTTCAGATAGTCTGCGAGCGTGGCATTTTCGGCGGTGATCGTCGACAGCTCGGCAGGCCAAAGCCCACCGATCACCCACGGGGTGCAATCGATGGGAGAGCTGAAGGCCGGCATCGCCAGTGATTCCCGGGTAGCTCTCCGGAGGCGCTGACGCGCCGTCATCCGACCGAAGATCGCCACCGGCTCAGCGTACCGGCATCTGCCGGATGGCTTATTCGGTCAGTGAATTGTGCAGCTTTGACGGCCTGAGTACCGTGCAGATATGGCTGAATCTGCCCTGCAGCAGCAACTCGATGAGGTGCGTGCCTTACTCGCCCGCGCACGAGAGTTGTTCGGCCCCAACCCCGTAGAGCCGCCCACCGACATCGCTCCAGATCCCGAGGCGGCCAAGACCTGGCTGTTGTAGGCCTCTAGATAGCGCTGTGACGGCGGCGAAGTTTATGCGCGAGTAACTTCTCGATCGCCGCATCGAGGTCTCGCGGGGTCGGAACCTCGGCCGAGGGGGTGTGACCGGCCGCCACGATCTCGTCGCGAATCTCCAGCAATGCCTTCAGGCAAGACACGTCGGCGGTCAGCAAAATGCCTCGTGCCAGCGCCTCGGCGTCGGTCTCCATCGCCTCTTCGCTCAGCGCAACGCTGTGCATGTACCCGCCACGGCAGGAGCGGACCAGGATGTGCCCACTCGGGTGAACGGTGTCAAAAGCGGGATTCGCGTCCGTCATCGACCGCGGTCAGCGATGCCGCCGAGGCTGCGCGCCGCATCCTGCTCGTGCTGTTCCCACATCGTCGCCGACGCCGCCAATTTGTCTGCCAGGTCGGCGTGGTCCGCCGCTTGCTGCTCGTAGCACTGTCGTCTGAGCTCAAGCAGTTCCCGCCCTGCGTCGCGAAGGTCACCGAAGATCGGGCCCAGCGAATCCAGACTTTCCTGGATCGCCTCGTGCGACGACGGGACCGTGCGTAAGTAATCGGAGGTTTCCTGGTGGCGCGCAGCGGCTTGACGCAAGTGCGCGGGGACCACATGGATCGAATCTGCCATCCGCTGTCTCCTGTTCACGGCCGCCGGCCAGACCGGCGAGATCACTATTGTCAGGTGGTCGACGAGGTCGCCGGCCGCGTGGGTGTCGGTGTGTCGGGCGTCGCCGGCGCGGTCGCGGCTGCGGCCGGCGGATGTTCCCAGCCTAGGAAGCTCGGGCCGCTCACGGTGGCGATGTCTTGAATTTGGCCATCGAGTAGGGCTTTTCCTGGGCCGAGGGCAAGCGCGTGCCGATCGATGAACATTCCGATATCGGCCGGAGCGACGTGCGAGGCGTCGATCGGGTTGGTCACCGCGGTGCCCGGCGGCGGAATCGTTATTCCCTGCTGTTGGAAGGCATCTGGTATCGCCGCTCCGCCGACCGCGGCTTTGATTGCCGCTGCCAGCTGGGGGCTGGCCGCCGTCACCGTTTCACCGTCGGGCAAAGTCACCGTGGTGGGACCAACCGGTGGCGATTCGCCCTCAACTGCCGCAGCGTCCTGGCCGGTGTCGCCCGGTTGATCGGACGAAGCGTCGATCTTCGGATCCGCATGGTCCTCGGAATCAGGCACTCCTTCGTCGTCGAGGCCCTGCAGCGCCGGATCCGTTGTGTCGTCGCCCTGCAGGGTGGGAAGTGGCAGCCCGGCCGGCGTCGCGCCGAAGCTCGGCAGTCCCGACCCAAAGTTGGGCATGGGCGGCAGCACAGGAGCCATGGGCGCCGCCGGAGCGCTCGCTACCTCCGGCACAGCGCCTCCCGACAGATCATCGGTTGCGGCGCCCGGATCGTCGGCGAACAACGAATCCAGCAGCGGATCCCACCCGGAATCCTCTGTCGTAGCCGCGTCGGCGCCAACCGTCTGGGCCGACGGCCGTCCATCGGGACTGCTCGGTTGCCCCTTGGATGCGTCATATAGCGATGTCCAAGCGGCCATCAGCGCCGACTTCGACGTGTCGTCGAGGCTCGCGTTGAGGACCACCGCACGAATGTCTCTGAGCTTGCCGATCAGAAATCGCTGGAAGTCGCGCGCTCCGGCCGGAGTGTCCAGGTCCGACCGTGTTCGCACCGCGGCTTCGGTGTCTTGCTGCAACTTGGTCAGCGCCTGACTGCCTTCGACCGCGTTGAGGTGGGCGTTCAAGATAGCCGTGATCACCTGCATATCCAGCTGAGAACTTGCCGAATTCTGGTGTGACAGAGCGGCTTCGGCGTGCGTGATCGCTTCCGCCGCCTCGCCCTGCTCCCGATCCGGTGCGGCCGCATCTCGCTGGCGGATCTTGCCCGCGATCGCCTGCAGCTGTTCGGGGTGCGTCGTCGGGGTGATCACCGCGGCCAGCTCACCGGGCGACAGACCCGCCACCCACGCGTTCGGGTCACCGGTGCGGTCTCGGACATATTTCACCGCGGCAAGCAGCTCCTCGTGCGCCGACATCAGCTACGCACGTCCTTGCGGGATGCGTTGCGACCCCTCCATGCCCGGCGACAGTACCCAGGCTTATCCCCGCCAACAATTCACCATGCCAGGCCGTTGTGCATGACACCGAAATCGCCGCCTTGCTAGGCATTGCCAGCGGCGTACCGGTCCCGGAGGCCTTCCAGCACAGCCTTTTTCGCTCGGCTGAGTTCGCGGGCACCCTCGACGACCGCGGTGATCTCGCGTTGTTTGGCCAGCAGGAATCGCTGAAACTCGCGGGCGCCCATGGGCGTATCGACCGCGAGGTTCGCTTGGTGCACGGTGGCGTGGTCGATCTGCTCGGCGATGGCATCCAGACGCCTGGCGCCCTCTCGCATCGCGGCATGCGCGCTGGTGAGCACCTCTGCCAGCACGCGGTCGGCGTCGGCCGCCGTGCCATGCTGGCCGGCCAGAGCCGACTGCCGCGCCTGCATGGCGGCTACCGAAGGTCCTGCTTGTTCCGTCATCGGCTCACCCTGTTTGTCATAGCGGTCGGCGAATCGCAACGTTGGGGCCTAGTGGGCTGATCCGCACCGAGGCGCCCGAGTAGGGCGCCTCGACTACCAGATTGTTGCCGATGGCCAGCTGGACATGCCCGGCGTGCGGGAAGACGAGGTCGCCCGGCCGGACTTGCGAACGAGGCACCGGGATCCCGTCGTTGATCTGCTGATAAGTAATGCGGTCCAAGTGAATTCCCGCTTGCGCGTAGCTCCACTGGACGAGCCCCGAACAATCGAACTGCTCGGGCCCCGTCGCGCCCCACACGTAGGGGCGGCCCAGGCGGGACAGTGCGGCGCGCACCGCGATCGCGGCGCGCCCGTTCAATCCGGCGGGGCGGTAGCGCAGGAGTTGGTAGCGCAGCGCCCGCAGTTCGGCGAGGCGTCGACGCGCCCTGAAGCGGGCCGACAGGACGTGCGCGCGCTGGGCCCGCAGTCGCGCCGCCCGACGACGCATCGCCTCGCGCTGCGCCATCGGTGTCGCCGGAGCCTCCACGGCGGCGGCGCGCGCTTCGTCAAGGACACCCCCGGTCAGATCGCGAGCTTCGGCCCGATCCCGCTGGGCACGGGCGATGACGCCCGCCGCGGCGGCGTCCGTGGCGGCGGCGGCAGCGAGCCGTTGCCGGCTGTGGTCCACCGCGAGCCGATAGCCGCCGCGTGCCACTCCGTCGTTCAGCCCGGCCGCGCTCTGCAGCAGATTGCGGTAATGCCCGGTGCCAGCGTCCACCGACGACGGGCGGATGCCGCCGGCGAACATGTCATGAGCACGGCTCAGCACCTCGATCTCGCTTTGGGTCACGGCGCCCCCTCGCCCAGCTGGCCTCCCGACTCCACGGCGTCGGTGAAGGCGCGCACGCGGGGGAGTGCCCCCGGCGGGATCACCCCCCGGTTGCGGATGTCCCAGAGTTCCTCGACGTCGACACCCACCAGTGCAGCGATGACCGTCTCGGGCAACGATGACTGCACACATGCCCCGTCGAAGCGGGCGCTCAAGCTGGTCGGCATTCGTTTCAGCAGGGCCGTGCGCGTCGCCTCTAGGGCTTGGAGGTGCGTCATCAGCCGGTCCGTCGAGTCCGCGCCCGCGTTCACGGCGACCCGCCAAGAGCCGGCGGCCAGCATCTCTGCTTTCACGCACTGAGCGATCACAGACAGAATATACGTCTCATATTCGTTTGATGTTGTCGCAGGCAAGCGATCGATGACGGATTTGAGCGCTTCCAGTTGCGCTTCGGCATATCCTTCCAGCACGTCTGTGTCGCTGTGACGGTCCACAACCACAGGCCCGGTGCGCCTGGCGGGGACGGCGGCAGGCGGTTGCGCGGCCATCAGCCGGGCCAGTTCCGCGTCCGGATCGGCCGCCACCAACAACCGGGAATAGGTGCCCGGGGGGAGGCCTAGGCCATTCTCGACCTTCTGAACTGTGCTTTTATGCGGCTTACGGGCACCGCGCTCCAGAAAGCTCAGGCCCATGATGCTGACACCGGTCGCGGCCGCGAGGTCAGCTAGCGACCAGTCGCGCGACTCTCGCAGAGCGCGGATCGCCGCACCTGCCGATTCACGGCTCACAGCAGGCTCCGGCCATAGGCCGGATAGTACACAGGGCGCAACGTATCGCTCTGTATATACGTTTTTGTCACGTTTCTCTTGCGTTCCACTGCTGTGTCTGTATACGCTTTTGCCTACGTTTCAAGCTCGACAAGGAGACCGACATGGGACACCCCTGCGCTACCAACCCGGAACTGTGGTTCGGCTACCCCGACGACGACGGTGGCGACGGCGCGGCCAAGGCCCGTGCGTACGAGCGGTCGGCCGTCGAGGCGCGCATCCAGTGTCTGCGGCGCTGCCCGCTGGCGCAGCAGCGTCGGTGCGCCCAACATGCCATCGCGCACCGCGAGGAGTACGGCGTGTGGGCCGGCGTCAAACTTCCCGGGGGTCAATACCGCAAGCGCGAGCAGCTCGCCCAAGCCCACGACATCCTGCGGCGCATCGCGTCCGGCGAGATCAACTCACGCCAGATACCGGAGAACGCGGCCCTGCTCGCCAACCACGAACATGAGGCCGTTCCGGTGACCGCGGTGGTGTTGCACCTGCCCCTGGCGCAAGTGGGGCCCCGCTCCGCGGCCTGACGTTCCGTCCCGGGTATGGCCGTTTGCTGACTCACCCCACGGGGTAGAGCTTCGGCACGAACGAGTCTGTCCACCAAAGGCGGGATCCATGACGTTCGACCTGACCCCGACGGCGGCGCAGCACGACCTGGCCCGGCGGACCCACGAGTTCGCCGAAGAAGTGATCCGCCCGGTAGCGCTCCACTACGACCAACGGCAGGAGTTTCCGTGGCCGGTCCTGGAGGAGGCGGCCCAGCGCGGCTTTTACAGCCCCTTGTTCTACCGCGACCTGATCGGCGATCCGACCGGCCTCTCGTTGCCGATGTTCATGGAGGAGCTGTTTTGGGGCTGCGCGGGGATCGGGTTGGCGATCGTGATGCCGGCGCTGGCTCTTTCGGCGATCGGGCAGGCAGCATCTCCGGAGCAGATGTTGGAATGGGCGCCCGAATGCTTCGGCACACCAGGCGATCTCAAGCTTGCCGCGCTGGCGATCTCGGAACCCGAGGGCGGCAGCGACGTACGGAATCTGCGCACTCACGCGCGCCGCGACGGTGACGACTGGATCATCGACGGCCACAAGATGTGGATCGGAAACGGCGGGATTGCCAACGTGCACGTGGTCAACGCGGTGGTCGACGAGGAACTAGGCCATCGTGGTCAGGCGCTGTTTGTGGTGCCCGGTGGCACCCCCGGGCTCAAACTCGTGCGCAAGCTGGACAAGCTCGGCTGCCGTGCGTCACACACCGCGGAGTTGCTGTTCGAAGGCGTCCGCGTACCGGGCGCCAATTTGCTTGGGGGACAGGATAAATTAGAGCACAAACTCGCCAAAGCGCGCGAAGTAGTTGCGGGCGCAAAGCGATCGGGCTCAGCGACATTGGGCACGTTCGAGCAGACGCGGCCGATGGTGGCCGCCCAGGCCATCGGGATCGCGCGCGCCGCGCTCGAGTACGCGACGGCGTACGCCACGGAGCGCGAGGCGTTCGGCGGACCGATCATCGACAACCAAGGCATCGCCTTCCCGCTGGCCGAGCTGGCCACCCAGATCGACGCGGCGCGGCTCTTGACCTGGCGGGCGTCGTGGATGGCAGCCAACAACGTTGCCTTCGAGCGCGGGGAAGGCTCGATGTCGAAGATGGCCGCCAGCGAGGTCGCCGTCAAGGCCACCGAACGCGCCATTCAAACCATGGGCGGCTGGGGCTACATCACCGATCACCCGGTGGAGAAGTGGTATCGGGATGCCAAGCTATACACCATTTTTGAGGGCACGAGCGAGATTCAGCGGATGGTGATCGCGAACGCGCTGGGTGCCGCCGTCGGCACGCCGCCACTGCATGTGGTGCTCGAGCCGTCCGGCGGCCCGCTGAACCGGGTTTTCGGTCGCGGCACCCCGCTACGCTCCCGCGTCGCCGACACAGCGCTTTCCATGCAGGACCGGGTGCCCGAACCCGTCATGCGGCTGGCCATGAAGGTGCTCCGACCGCCGGGGAAGTAACGGGGTTTGGGTACGGTCGAATGGACCATGAGCAACCTTGAGTCGGCGCCCGTCGAACTCGCCTGCGCTACCTCGCCAGGCGTGGGCACCGAGGTGTTGACGCCCAGGGAGGTTCCACTGGGCGGCCCGCGGGCCATGCGGGTGCAGCGCACGCTTCCGCAACGGAACCGTTCGCTGATCGGGGCGTGGTGTTTCATCGACCATTACGGCCCGACGTCGGCGCGCATGGACGTTCCACCTCATCCGCACACCGGACTACAAACGGTCAGTTGGTTGTTCAGTGGGGAAGTGGAGCACAACGACAGCGCCGGCGTGCATGCGGCAGTACGGCCGGGCGAGCTCAACCTCATGACTGCGGGTGCCGGTATCTGTCATTCCGAGGTGTCGGTGACGTCGCCGGCAGCCTTGCACGGTGTCCAGCTCTGGGTGGCGCTTCCCGATTCCGATCGCGACACCGGCTGCGACTTCGCCCACTACGTGCCCGAGCCGGTGTTGATTGCCGGCGCGACGACGCGAGTGTTCCTCGGCGGACTGGCCGGCAGCCGGTCACCGGTGCATACCTTCACGCCGCTGCTGGGCGCGCAGATCGATCTCGACACCGGCGCTCGCCTGGACATCGATGTCGACCCGGCATTCGAGCACGGTGTGCTCTGCGATCTGGGCGCCGTGCGGGTGGAGGAGACCGCGCTGGCGGTTGCCGAACTCGCCTACCTGAGCCCCGGTGCTTCGTCGCTGCACCTGCGCAACGTGGGGGATCGGCCCGCCCGGGTACTCCTGCTCGGCGGCACACCGTTCACTGAAGAACTAGTGATGTGGTGGAACTTCGTCGGGCGAAGCCACGACGACATCGTGGGTTACCGCGAACTGTGGGAGGACGGCGACGAACGCTTCGGCGCCGTCCACGGCTATCGGGGTTCGCTCACCCGATTGCCCGCCCCGCCGCTGCCGACCACGCGGCTGCGGCCTCGACCCGTACCGCAACGAAAGGAAAGCAACCATGACCGCCGATAAGACCGGAGCAGAAGCGACCGTCAGCCTCGAGGAGGGCCGGTACACAATTGCCGTGGAAGGCAAGCAAGTCGGCCTCGCCGACTTCGCCGACCGCGGCGACCAGCGCGTGTTCTACCACACCGAAATCGACCCGGCGTATGGCGGACGCGGCCTGGCGACCATCCTCGTCGAGGAGGCGCTCAATGAGGCTCGCGGCGAAGGCAAGCGCATCGTCCCCGTGTGCTCGATGATCGGCACCGTGCTCAAGAAGCACCCCGAGTTCGACGACATCACCGACGCCGTTACGCCTGAGATTCAGCGGTGGGTGCGGTCGTCGTGAATTCAGCAGAGTTCGGCTTTTACCATGACCTAGTCCTATGAAAGGCCCTTACTGGCTAGGTCGAGGATCTCTTCCACAGACCATTTCATAATGTGACTAAAGATCGTCGCGTCCCCGATTACAAGTACCGCGCAGGCGCCATCCCGGTATAATTCGATATTGCCCTTTTCCAGTTCAGCGACTTGCACATCAGGCGCGTACCCAAGCCCATAGAGATCGGCACCGAGTGCGCCTGAAGCGAGGTCGGAACGAGCGGAAGTAACCCAATCCCATACTAGGTACTTCTCGACCAACTCGAATGTCGAAAATTTAGCGACGCCATTACGCCGCTGCCCACGGTCGTCAACTGTGTCGACACTCCAACCTCCGTCGCCATCACGAAGGTGCACTGAATAGTCGCTAGATGTGAAAGCGATCTCACAGTCGTCACAACTCATCGACGTAGACGGATTGGTCAACCCCGCCCGGGGCGCCCACAACAACCAATTATTTGATAATCGAGAGAAGTTCGCCATTTTCACCGTACCCGTACCAATACTCCATAACGTTGCAGTTCAAGCACCGTACCATTTGTGCCGTCTGGTTTGATGATTCGGAATTGTTGGCCGCCGCCAGGCTGATGGAACCAAGGCGCTACTTCAGACTGTTCGATGTGCCAGCCAGGAGGTAGGCGCGATGGGTCCCCCACGGCGTACTCAAAGTAGGGCTTAACAGCACTTTCTGGCGGCAGTGACAGTTCAGCGAAGGGCGTTCCTTCGGGGGCCAAATAAGCCCCAAAAGGGCTACCAAAACGGCCGAGGATGGCGCCCGGTTTAAGGGCCGCATCGGGAATGACGGTACCCGGCACGGCATATGGTTTGGTCGCCAGCATGTCGTCGGGGTAGGACAAACTGCCGTCAGCCTCGGTGAATGCTGGGCCGGGTTCGACCGCGTGGTATCCGTGGAACAACTCGTGCTCAGGGGGTAATGGCGGCGGTGGCGGTGCATCGGGGCGTACCGGAGGCCTGGGGATGTCCGGCGCCACAGGTACATGCGGACCCGCGGGAGCATGTTCGACGGGAATCTCACCACCACCCGGGTGCGGCGCGTGCTCAACGACGGGTGGCGGCCCAGGATGGGCGGCGCCCGGCACGGGCTGCCCGCTGACATCAGGTAGTGGCGAGCCATGCGGGGGAAGGTCCGCTTCGGCGATCGCCGCGCGGATCTCGGCCGCGCTTAGTGCACGGGGGAGGACGTTGTCGGCGGAAAGGCCCTGCAGCGCTTCACGACTGAAGAGTGTCTTCAGGCCCTGCCAGGCCACCTCCCCGCCGGCCTTGAGTTCAGGCCCGCCGACGGCCAGCGTGATAGCGCTCCACAGCGGCTCGGGGGTGGCTTCCACCTTCCCGGGATCCGGTGTGCGCATGCCGGTCAACTTGCCGCCGCTGAACGCATAGGACGTCCCGGTCGCTTGATCGAAGAATTCGCCCGTGCCGTCCTTGAGCTGGCCGAAAACCTGCACCGGCTGGCCGTCGACCTTGTAGGTGAACATGAAATGGCCGTCGGGAGTGGTGCTCACCGACGCCGGATCGATGCTGTTGTAGTTGGGGATCTTGCCCAGGTCGTCGAGGGCTTTGGCTAGATCGGCCTTGAGCTTGGGAAGCCGGGCGCTGGCTGCTTCCCCTTCCGGAGAACCAGGCCCGTGCGCATAGAGGTCCGCCATAGCCTTATCCAGGGCAGTCTGCGCGGCACGCACCTTGCCCATCTGATCCACCACCGCCTGGTCGGTGATCTGCCGAATATTGGCGAGCGCATTGCGCTGTTCCTCCGACGGCGGGGCTACGCCGTCACTATCGAGGCCATGCAGCGGGGCCCCGTCGTACCCATCGGCGTGCAAGCCATCCAGAGATTTCTGCAGTGAGTTGGAGTAGCCGTGGCGGATCGACAACATCTGAGCGAGAGCCGCTTTCGTGTCCCGCAGGGCGTCTTCTTCACACGTTCTGATGAAGGCGTGCAGGGCATCCACGTCCGCCGCGCTGAGGTGTTTGTCTTGCAACATCGCGGCGGCTTGGCACAGCAAGTTGGAGATCGCCTGGAGCTGGGAGTCCAAATTCGCGATCTGTGCGGCGCCGGCTTGTTGCGCTTCGGCCAAGCCGGCGGCGATGTTCTCCAGATCGGCACCGATCTTGGGTAATTGAAGGGACTGCGCTCCCAACGATTTCGTCACCCGCTGCACTTCGGCGGTGTCGTTGATCGGGTGGTCGCCGGTCTGATGGTTCCACGCGGCGTCGAAACGGCTGCGGGCTTGCTCGAACGCGTGGTCGGCCTCTGCCGTGCAACGACCGGCCTCGCGAAAGGCCTCGGCCAGATTGGAAATCTGCAACGGATCGCCGACCTGCAGGCTGCGGTTGATCGCCCATGGGTCACCGCCGGCCTCAGCGATCAGCGCATCAATGTCTATGTACGGCAGGCCCATAGCACCGCCCGTGGCTGTGCGGCGCTACGCAGGTCTCGCCTAATGAGCCGCGAAGCATGAAGGTCCGCCGAACCCGGGCGTACAGCCGCGACAAACATTGCCACCCCTCCTGAGCTGCCAATTACGCTACTAACGGGAACGGAGACGTCAATTCACTTCGCCGACGCGCGTTTAGGGGGTCAAAAAGATATGGCGCTGTTGTTGCTCGTCCTCAAGGTTGCGTTGATCGCCTTCATCGTCGTAGGAACCGGAGTTCTGATTGCCCGCGCGATTAGGCGTTCCCGGACGAACAGATTGGATCCGCGGTGGAAGGGGCGCAGCGCCCAACCCGGTTACGAGGCGTCGGCGCACGGCGCTATGCCGAATACACCGCTTCCCGAGTGGGCCTACTGGGACGATGAGGACGACGAACACGGCGACGGCCGGCTGCGTTGAGGACGTAGTTGCGCCCTGAAGAACACGGCCCGGAAAGCACGAAGGTCACGAGCTCCTTGCGGAGTTCGTGACCTCAGCGCATGCGGCTCGGGGAACCGCTCCAATGTGGGCGAAGGGGGACTTGAACCCCCACGTCCCGAAGGACACTGGCACCTGAAGCCAGCGCGTCTGCCATTCCGCCACTCGCCCGGAAAAACAACCGATGGACCATACCACTCTAATAGCCGCATTCCCCAACCCGCCTGGTCGGGCCTGGAAGCCGTGGGGCGCTGGGGGACAACGCGTCTGAACAGGGCCGACGCAGTTCTCAGAGTTTCGACGGTGCCGCCGCATGGTGCTGTCCCGATACCATGCTGGAGTGGGAGCTCACCGCGTGAATCGTTTGCCGCGCGCCGGCGACATGCCGTGGCAAGTGCGGGCGAACGCCAGCGCATGAGTAGCCAACGGGGGCTGGCGGCGCGGATCGAGCGCAAGCTCGAGGCGACCGTCGACAACGCGTTCGCCCGGGTCTTCGGCGGCTCGATCGTTCCGCAGGAGGTGGAGGCGTTGCTGCGCCGCGAAGCCCGCGACGGTGTCCAGACGCTGCAGGGCGATCGCCTTTTGGCCCCCAACGAATACATCATTACCCTCGGTAGGCACGACTTCGAGAAGGTGGGCGCCGACCCCGGTCTCACGTCGGGCGCTTTCGCTAGGTACTTGGCCGACTACATCCATGAACAGGGGTGGCAAACGTATGGTGAGGTGGTCGTCCGGTTCGAGCAGTCGTCGAGCCTGCGAACCGGCCAGTACCGCGCCCGTGGTGCTGTCAACCCCGATGTGCAGCCCCGCCCGACGGTCAACGATCCCGTCCGGCCACAATCAAATAGTGCGTTCGGCGCAGAACGAGGAGTAGCACCAATGACTGACGATTCGAGCTACCGCGGGGCTCAGGGGCCGGGGCGGCCCAGCGACGAGCATTACGACGACCGCTATGGGCGTCCGCAAGAGGGTGGCCCGGAACCGCAGGGGGGACCTGATCCACGCGGTGGGTATCCGCCCGAGCAGGGCGGCTATCCGCCGCAGCAGGGCTACCCGCCACCCCGTCCCGAGCAGCAGGGCGGCTACCCCGAGCAGCAGGGCGGCTACCCCGAGCAAGGTGGCTACCAAGGCCCCGGCGGCGGCTACCCCGACCAACGCGGCTACCAAGCCGGCCAGGGCGGTTACCCCGAACAGCGCGGCTATCAAGGCGGCCAGGGCGGCTACCCCGAGCAGGGCCAGGGCGGTTACCCGCCGCAGTACGAGCAGCGGCCTCCCGCGCCCGGCGGGTACGGCGGCCAAGGCTACGACCAGGGCTACCGCCAGGGCGGTGCGTACGGCCCTCCTGCCGGCGGTCAGGCCGGCGGCGGCCAGCAGGGCTACGCCGGGTACGGCGAATACGGGCGCGGACCGGCCCGCCCCGAGGAGGGTGGCTACGCTCCGCCCGAGCAGCGGCCGGCCTACCCCGAGCAGGGTGCCGGGTACGAGCAGGGCGGCGGCTACGAGCAGGGTGGCGGCTACGAGCAGGGTGGCGGCTACGAGCAGGGATACCAGCAGGGCGGCGGATACGGCCGGCAGGACTACGGCCCCGGGGATTACACGCAGTACTCCGAGAACGTGCCGGGCGGGGGATACCCCGGTCAAGGCGGATACGCCGAGCCCGCCCAACGCGACTACGAATATGGCCAGCAGGCCGAGTACGCCCAGCCGAGTGAGTACGGCCAGCCCGCCGACTACGGGCAGCCGGCCGGTGGCTACGGCGGTTACGGCGGCGGCTACGGCGCGGCCGGAACGACAGTCACCCTCCAGCTCGACGACGGCAGCGGCCGGACTTATCAGCTGCGTGAGGGCTCCAACATCGTGGGCCGTGGACAAGACGCGCAGTTCCGGTTGCCCGACACCGGGGTGTCACGGCGTCACCTCGAGATCCGCTGGGACGGGCAGGTCGCGCTCCTATCGGACCTGAACTCGACCAACGGCACCACTGTGAACAACGCGCCGGTGCAAGAGTGGCAGTTGGCGGACGGCGACGTGATCCGTCTGGGCCACTCGGAGATCATCGTCCGGATCCACTAAACGCGCTGGGCTCAACGCTGCCGTGCTTCGCCCCGCGTCGACCGCCGTCCAAGTATCGTGACGTTGCCGATGTGCTCGGGGTCACGGGCGCCAGGGGGACGACGCAGGACGGAAAGGACGCCAGATGCAGGGACTCGTACTGCAGCTGACGCGTGCCGGATTTTTAATGTTGTTGTGGGTATTCATCTGGTCCGTGCTGCGGATCTTGCGGACCGACATCTACGCGCCCACCGGCGCCGTCATGGTCCGCCGGGGGTTGGCGCTGCGCGGCACCCTGCTGCCTTCGCGGCAGCGCCGCCATGCCGCGCGCTACCTGGTGGTGACCGAGGGGGCGTTGGCGGGCGCGCGCATCACACTCAGCGGGCAGCCGGTGTTGATCGGTAGAGCCGACGACTCGACCCTGGTGCTCACCGACGACTACGCCTCGACGCGGCACGCCCAGCTATCTCAGCGCGGTTCGGAATGGTATGTCGAGGATCTAGGATCGACCAACGGCACTTACCTTGACAGGGCAAAGGTGACCACTGCGGTACGAGTTCCAATAGGAACGCCGATTCGGATCGGCAAAACGGCGATCGAGTTGCGCCCGTGACCCTGGTTCTGCGATATGCCGCGCGCAGCGATCGCGGCCTGGTGCGCGCCAATAACGAAGACTCCGTCTACGCCGGTGCGCGGCTGCTCGCCCTGGCTGACGGCATGGGCGGCCACGCCGCCGGCGAAGTGGCCTCCCAGCTGGTGATCGCCGCGCTGGCCCATCTCGACGACGACGAACCCGGCGGCGACCTGCTCGCCAAGCTCGACGCCGCGGTGCGCTCGGGCAACGCGACCATCGCCGCGCAGGTGGAGGCCGAGCCCGAGCTCGAGGGGATGGGCACGACGCTCACCGCAATCCTGTTCGCGGGCGACCGAATTGGCTTGGTACACATCGGCGACTCGCGCGGCTATCTGCTGCGCGACGGTGAACTCACCCAGATCACCAAGGACGACACGTTCGTCCAGACCTTGGTCGACGAAGGCCGGATCACCCGCGAAGAGGCACACAGCCACCCACAGCGGTCGCTGATCATGCGCGCGCTGACCGGACACGAGGTGGAGCCGACCCTGACCATGCGCGAGGCGCGGGCCGGTGATCGCTACCTACTTTGCTCCGATGGGCTCAGCGATCCGGTGAGCGACGAAACCATCCTCGAGGCGCTGCAGATCCCCGACGTGGCCGAAGCCGCCTACCGCCTCATCGAGCTGGCGTTGCGCGGCGGCGGCCCGGACAACGTGACCGTGGTGGTCGCCGACGTCGTCGACTACGACTACGGCCAAACCCAACCGATTCTGGCGGGCGCGGTTTCCGGCGACGACGACCA
The DNA here is from genome assembly GCF_001665645.1 of Mycobacterium sp. 852002-30065_SCH5024008. Classification (NCBI taxonomy): domain Bacteria; kingdom Bacillati; phylum Actinomycetota; class Actinomycetes; order Mycobacteriales; family Mycobacteriaceae; genus Mycobacterium; species Mycobacterium sp. 852002-30065_SCH5024008. The sequence continues at coordinate 73,254 of NZ_LZSZ01000132.1, forward strand.
GATGACGTTGCCCAACACCTCCGCGGGCCGCGCCTCCGCCATCAGGCCCCGCGAAGAGGCCGCCAAACGTGTTGTGCCACAACCGGAAACACCCGCCCGGCCGCGGTGGCCCAGGCGGCGGATGTTCTTCGCCGTGACACTGGCGGTTTTGTTTGTTCTCTCCGGCATGGCCATCAGCTGGTGGGTCATCCAGCGCAATTATTACGTCGCCGAATACGACGGCAAGGTATCGGTCGTCCGTGGCATTCAGGGGTCCCTGTTGGGCGTGCCCCTGCAGCGGCCGTACCTGGTGGCCTGCCTGAGCGCCCGCAACGAGCTGTCCCTGATCGGTTACGACGAATCCGGTCATCCGAACTGTCAACTGATGACGCTGCGCGACCTTCGCCGGCCCGGACAGGTTCAGGTTCAGACCGGGCTGCCCGGCGGAAGCCTGGACCAAGCCGAGTCCCAGTTACGGCAGTTGCTGGCTGAATACCTGCTTCCTACTTGTCCGTCCCCGCGCGCCACGTCACCGCCGGGCTCCCCGCCCACCGGGAGCGGCACCCCCGAATCAAGTGTCGCGGCATCGCCAGCACCCACCACCGCACCGACCACCGCTTCTTCCGGCCCCAACGGCCCCCCCAGCGCCACAGCCGGCCCCGCGACCACGTCGCCGGTGGGCCCCCCGACCACTTCCCAAACGGTCACCGCGCTTCCAGCACCTCCACTGCAACCGGGCATTGACTGCCGGACGGTGGCATGACGACACAACTCCAGCCGCCCGTCGCGGTCACACCCCCGCTGCCCACCCGTCGCAACGCCGAGCTGCTGCTGCTGTGCTTCGCCGCAGCGATCACGGTCGCCGCGTTGCTGATCGTGGAGGCGAACCAGAACCGCGAATTGCGTTGGAACGTCATCAACTACGGGCTGGTGTTCATGCTCGTGTTCGGGTCCGCGCACCTGGCCATCAGGCGTTTCGCCCCCTATACCGATCCGCTGCTGTTGCCAATTGTGGCGTTGCTCAACGGACTTGGCCTGGTGATGATTCATCGGCTCGACCTGGTCGACAACCAGCTCAGCGGCCGCCACCACCCCAGCGCAACCCAGCAGATGATGTGGACCCTCGTCGGAGTCGTCGCGTTCGCACTGGTGGTCACGTTTCTCAAAGACCATCGGCAGCTGGCGCGGTACGGCTACATCTGCGGAATCACCGGCCTGGTGCTGTTGGTGATTCCCGCACTGCTGCCGACATCGCTGTCCGAACAGAACGGCGCGAAAATCTGGATTCGCTTCCCCGGGTTCTCGATTCAGCCCGCAGAATTTTCCAAGATCTTGTTGCTGATCTTCTTCTCCGCCGTGCTGATCGCCAAGCGGGGCCTGTTCACCAGCGTCGGCAAGCATTTCATGGGCCTGACCCTGCCGCGTCCGCGCGACCTCGCGCCACTGCTGGCCGCCTGGGTGATCTCCATCGGTGTGATGGTCTTCGAAAAGGACCTAGGTACCTCGCTGCTGCTGTATGCGTCGTTTCTGGTGGTGGTTTACCTTGCGACACAACGATTCAGCTGGGTGGTGACCGGCCTGGTGCTGTTCGCGGTGGGCAGCGTCATCGCATATTTCGTCTTCGCGCATGTGCGAGTCCGGGTGCAGATGTGGTGGGACCCGTTCTCCGACCCCGACGGCAGCGGCTACCAGATTGTCCAGTCCCTGTTCAGTTTCGCCACCGGCGGGATCTTCGGCACGGGGCTGGGAAACGGGCAACCCGATACTGTCCCGGCCGCGTCGACCGACTTCATCATCGCCGCCTTCGGTGAAGAACTCGGGCTCGTCGGGCTCGCCAGCATCTTGATGCTCTACACCATCGTCATCGTCCGCGGCATGCGCACCGCGATCGCGACGCGGGACAGCTTCGGCAAGCTGCTGGCTGCGGGCCTGGCCTCGACCCTGGCCATCCAGCTGTTCATCGTCGTCGGCGGCGTTACGCAACTCATCCCGTTGACAGGTCTGACCACCCCATGGATGTCCTACGGTGGATCGTCATTGCTGGCGAACTATGTGTTGCTGGCCATCCTCGCTCGCATCTCCCACAGCGCCCGGCATCCCTTACGCGGCCGAGAGCGCAAGGACTCGCCGATCGCGGCGGCCAAGACCGAGGTGATCGAGAAGGTATGAACACCTCTCTGCGCCGCATCTCGATCACCGTCATGGCGCTGATCGTGCTCTTGCTGCTCAACGCCACGATGACGCAGGTGTTCGCCGCCGACTCGCTGCGCGCCGACCCGCGCAATCAGCGTGTCCTGCTCGACGAGTATTCGCGTCAGCGCGGCCAGATCATCGCCGGCGGCCAGTTGCTGGCCTATTCGGTGGCCACCGACAGCCGCTTCCGCTTTCTGCGGGTCTACCCGAACCCGGCCGTGTACGCGCCGCTCACCGGCTTCTACTCGCTGCGTTATTCCAGCACGGGCCTGGAGCGCGCCGAGGACCCACTGTTGAACGGCTCGGACGAGCGGCTGTTCGGGCGCCGGCTGGCCGATTTCTTCACCGGCCGCGATCCGCGCGGCGGCAACGTCGACACCACCATCAGACCGCGGGTCCAGCAGGCCGGCTGGGACGCGATGCAGCAGGGCTGTGGTGGGCCGCCGTGCAAGGGCGCCGTCGTCGCCCTCGAGCCGTCCACCGGCAAGATCTTGGCAATGGTGTCATCGCCGTCCTACGACCCGAATCTGCTGGCGTCGCACGATCCCCAGGTGCAGGCGCAAGCATGGCAGCGGCTCCGCGACGACCCCGACAATCCGCTGACCAACCGCGCCATCTCCGAGACCTACCCGCCCGGGTCCACCTTCAAGGTGATCACCACCGCGGCCGCGCTGCAGGCCGGTGCGACTGACGCCGAGCAGTTGACCGCGGCGTCCTCCATCGTCCTGCCCGACAGCACCGCGACGTTGGAAAACTACGGCGGCCAGCCCTGCGGCAACGAGCCCACCGTGCCGCTCAAGCAAGCGTTCGCCCTGTCCTGCAACACCGCGTTCGTCCAGCTCGGCATGCACACCGGATCCGATGCGCTGCGCAGCATGGCGCGCTCGTTCGGCCTGGACACCACCCCGAGCGTGATCCCGCTACAGGTCGCCGAGTCAACCGTCGGGATCATTCCCGACGCCGCGGCGCTGGGCATGACCAGCATCGGCCAGAAAGACGTTGCGCTGACACCGCTGGAGAACGCCCAGATCGCGGCGACCATCGCGAACGACGGCGTCACGATGCAGCCCTACCTGATCGACAGCCTCAAGGGCCCGGACCTGGCCAACATCAGCACCACCGCCCCCTATCAGCAGCGCCGCGCGGTGTCACCCCAGGTCGCCGCTAAGCTAACAGAGCTGATGGTCGGCGCCGAGAAGGTCGCACAGCAGAAAGGGGCCATTCCCGGCGTGCAGATCGCATCCAAGACGGGTACCGCAGAGCATGGCACCGATCCGCGTAATACGCCGCCGCACGCGTGGTACATCGCCTTCGCGCCCGCGCAGACGCCGAAAGTCGCCGTGGCAGTGTTGGTAGAGAATGGCGGCGACCGCCTGTCCGCGACGGGAGGTGCACTCGCCGCGCCGATCGGACGGGCTGTGATCCAAGCCGCGCTACAGGGAGGACCATGAGCCCGCGAGTTGGTGTGACGCTGTCTGGCAGATACCGCCTGCAGCGCCTGATCGCCACCGGCGGCATGGGCCAGGTCTGGGAGGCGGTGGACAGCCGGCTCGGCCGGCGCGTCGCGGTCAAGGTGCTCAAACAGGAGTTCTCCCAGGACCCGGAGTTCATCGAGCGGTTCCGCGCCGAGGCGCGCACCACCGCGATGCTCAATCACCCCGGCATCGCCCAGGTTCACGACTACGGCGAGAGCCAGCTGGACGGGGAAGGCCGCACCGCCTACCTGGTGATGGAGCTGGTGAACGGCGAGCCGCTGAACTCGGTCCTCAAACGCACGGGCCGGCTGTCGCTGCGGCATGCCCTGGACATGCTCGAGCAGACCGGCCGGGCCCTGCAGGTCGCGCACGCCGCCGGCTTGGTGCACCGCGACGTCAAGCCGGGCAACATCCTGATCACCCCGACCGGCCAGGTGAAGATCACCGACTTCGGTATCGCCAAGGCGGTCGACGCCGCGCCCGTCACCCAGACGGGCATGGTGATGGGCACCGCCCAGTACATCGCCCCCGAACAGGCCCTCGGCCACGACGCGACCCCCTCCAGCGACGTGTACTCCCTGGGCGTCGTCGGCTACGAGGTGGTGTCGGGCAAGCGGCCGTTCACCGGTGACGGCGCCCTGACCGTGGCGATGAAGCACATCAAGGAGCCACCGCCGCCGCTGCCCGCGGAGCTGCCGCCCAACGTGCGAGAACTCATCGAGATCACGTTGGTCAAGAATCCCGCGATGCGCTACCGCAGCGGCGGGCCGTTCGCCGACGCCGTGTCGGCGGTACGCGCCGGCCGCCGTCCGCCGCGGCCCAGCCAGTCGCCGCCCCCCGGCCGGGCATCGCCGGCGGCCATTCCGTCCAGCCCGACGACCCGGGCGGCCGCCGTGTCGAGCCCCCGGAGCGCGCCGCCGCGCCGATCCCGGCCGGCCACCGGCGGTCATCGCCCGCCCCCGGCGCGGCGCACCTTCTCGTCGGGTCAGCGCGCGTTGCTGTGGGCCGCGGGGGTCCTCGGAGCGCTGGCGATCATCATCGCGGTGCTGATCGTCATCAACTCCCGCACGGACACCCAGCAGCAGCCCCCACCCCCGACGGTCACCGACACCGGGACCCCGCCCGCGCCGCCGGCGAGCAACACCCCCAGCGGCTCCGCGCCACGGCTTAATTGGACGGACCGCGGGGCGATAAGTAATTCTGGACTGCAACGAGGGCCGGCCGAGCGCGGGTGGGGTGAACCACCGACGCTCAGCGCATCACCGGCCCGACACGAGATGCCACGATGACCACCCCTCAGCACCTGTCTGATCGCTATGAACTGGGCGAAATCCTCGGATTCGGGGGTATGTCCGAGGTTCACCTGGCCCGCGACGTCCGGTTGCACCGCGACGTCGCGGTCAAAGTGCTGCGCGCCGACCTGGCCCGCGATCCCAGCTTCTATCTGCGGTTCCGCCGCGAGGCGCAAAACGCCGCCGCCCTCAATCACCCCTCGATCGTCGCGGTCTACGACACCGGCGAGGCGGAGACACCGACGGGTCCGCTGCCGTACATCGTCATGGAGTACGTCGACGGCGTCACGCTGCGCGACATCGTGCACACCGACGGCCCGCTACCCCCGCGGCGGGCCATCGAGATCATCGCCGACGCGTGCCAGGCGCTGAACTTCAGTCACCAGAACGGCATCATCCACCGCGACGTCAAGCCGGCGAACATCATGATCAGCAGCACCAATGCGGTCAAGGTGATGGACTTCGGCATCGCGCGCGCGATCGCCGACAGCGGCAACAGCGTCACCCAAACCGCGGCGGTGATCGGGACGGCCCAGTATCTGTCGCCCGAGCAGGCCCGCGGCGACACCGTGGACGCCCGGTCCGACGTCTACTCGCTGGGTTGCGTGCTCTACGAAATCCTCACGGGCGAACCGCCTTTCACCGGTGACTCGCCGGTCGCCGTCGCCTACCAGCACGTGCGGGAGGACCCGATTCCGCCGTCGCACCGGTACGAGGGCATCTCCGCCGACCTCGACGCCGTCGTGCTCAAGGCGCTCGCCAAAAACCCGGACAACCGCTACCAGACCGCCGCGGAGATGCGCGCCGATCTGGTGCGGGTGCACAATGGCGAACCGCCCGAGGCGCCCAAGGTCCTCACCGACGCCGACCGGAGCTCGCTGCTCGCGACGGGTGGAAACCTGCCCGGCCCGCGCACCGACGCGCTGCACCGCCAACCCCTGCGTCGCATCGACGACCGCAACGGCGGTTCGGTCGGGCGTTGGATCGTCGCGGTCGCCGCGCTGGCGGTGCTGACGATCGTCGTCGTCATCGCCTTCAACACCTTCGGCGGCACCACCCGCGATGTGCAGGTGCCCGACGTGCGGGGCCAAGTCTCCGCCGATGCCATTGCCGCGCTGCAGAACCGCGGCTTCAAGACGCGCACCCTGCAAAAGCCCGATTCGACGATCCCGCCCGACCACGTCATCAGCACCGACCCCGGGGCCAACGCCTCGGTGAGCGCGGGCGACGAGATCACCATCAACGTCTCGACCGGCCCCGAACAACGCGAAGTGCCCGACGTCTCCTCGCTGGGTTACTCCGACGCGATCAGCAAGCTCAAGACAGCCGGCTTCACCAAGTTCAAGCAGGCCAATTCACCGTCGAGCCCGGAGCTGCTGGGCAAGGTGATCGGCACCAACCCGCCGGCCAACCAGACATCGGCGATCACCAACGTCATCACCGTCATCGTCGGCTCGGGGCCGGAGACCAAGCAGGTGCCCGACGTAGCGGGCCAGACCGTCGACGTCGCGCAGAAGAATCTCACCGTCTACGGGTTCACCAAGGTCACCCAGGCACAGGTGGACAGCAACCGGCCGGCCGGTGAGGTGATCGGCACCAATCCGCCTAAGGGCCAGATGGTTCCGGTGGATTCGGTGATCGAGCTCCAGGTGTCCAAGGGCAACCAGTTCGTGATGCCCGACCTGAGCGGCATGTTCTGGGCGGACGCCGAGCCGCGGCTACGGGCGCTGGGTTGGACGGGGGTGCTGGACAAGGGGCCCGACGTGGACGCGGGTGGCTCGCAGTCCCACCGGGTGGTGTATCAGAACCCGCCGGCCGGCACCGGGTGCAACCGGGACGGGATCATCACGCTGAAGTTCGGCCAGTAGCGGCCGGTTCGGCCGGGAAATAGGGCTGCACCGCGGCCCGCACCTCGTTCTCGAGCCGGCGGACCAGCGTGTCGTTGCGCGCCCACCCGCAGTAGGCGAGCCAGTTCGCCAGCATCCGGTGGCCGCCCTCGGTCAGGATCGACTCCGGATGGAACTGCACACCGTGAATCGGCAACTCGCTGTGCCGCACCCCCATGATGACGCCGCCGCGGGTGCGCGCCGTCACCTCCAGCACCGGGGGCAGCGACTCCGGCAGTATGGTCAGCGAGTGGTAGCGGGTCGCCGTGAATGGATCCGGAAGCCCTTGCAGCACACCGGTATTGGTGTGGAAGACGTTGCTGGTCTTGCCGTGCAGCAGCTCGGGCGCGCGGTCCACGGTGGCGCCGAAGGCGACGCCGATGGCTTGGTGTCCGAGGCAGACCCCGAGCAGCGGGGTGCGCTCGGCGGCACACGCGCCCACCAGCCCGATCGAAGCGCCCGCACGTTCCGGGGTGCCCGGACCGGGGCTGAGCAGCACACCGTCGAACCGCTTGGCGACGGCTGCCTCGTCGGAAAGCTTGGTGTCGTCGTTGCGCCACACCTCGGCCTCGACGCCCAGCTGGCCGAGGTACTGCACCAGGTTGAACACGAAGCTGTCGTAGTTGTCGACGACCAGGATCCGCACCGTGCCAGGTTACCGTCAGCTGGAAATCAGTAGCCGATGGTTCCCATGGGCTGCGCGAAATGCAGCCGGTCCGGCTCGGTGTGGCCGACGACCTGCACGTCGGGCTTGACCTCTTCGCGGTAACCGAGCCCGAATCGGACCACGTACTGGCGGTACAGCGTGACCAGGGGAGCGGCGGCCAGGGCGGCTTGCATGGCGGCTGCGTTGCCGATCGCGGTGATCGTGTAGGGCGGGCTGTAGGTGCGCCCGTTGAGCAGCAGCGTGTTGCCGACGCAGCGGGGCACGGACGTGGCGATGATGCGCTGGTCCTGCATCTGGATCGCCTCCGCGCCGGCGCTCCACAACGCGTTGAGGACGGCCTCGATGTCTTGCTGGTGCACCACCAGGTCGTCGGGCGACGCATCCCGCGGGAAACGGCCGTTGGCGTCCCGCGGCGCGTCGTCCAGGGTGACAGCGAGGCCCGGCCCGTGCACCGGGTTCATGTCCGCCTCGGCGGCCAGCTCGGCGGAGCGGCGCAGCATCGCCGCCAACGCCAGATCCGAGGACCGTCCGTGCGCGGCATCGAGCTTGCCCGCGAGCGAGTCGCGTTGGGCGTTGAGATGGTTCACCGACGCTTGGGCCTCGCGAACCAGATCAACCAGCCGGGGGGCGTCACTGCGACGGATCTCGGCGCCGCCGGACACCCCGTGGGTGGCCGCAAGGAGCAATCCCGCCGACAGGCACACCACCGGGACGCCGAAGCGCCATGGTGACCGGCGTCCGTCGCTCATTCGGCTCTCCAATTTCCTGGTCGGCGTGCCGTGTGAGTTAGTCTCGTAGCCAAGCTGTGCGCGCAGCTGCGGTCTTATCGTTGCACCCGTCCCACTCACCGTCTTGTTGAGGTAATCATGCCCAAGTCCAAGGTCCGCAAGAAGAACGACTTCGCCGTCAGTGCGGTCAGCCGCACGCCGGTGAAGGTCAAGGTGGGACCGTCGAGCGTGTGGTTCGTCGCCTTGTTCGTCGGCCTCATGCTGATCGGGCTCGTCTGGTTGATGGTGTTTCAGCTAGCCGCCGTGGGCAGCCAGGCGCCGACCGCCCTCAACTGGATGGCGCAACTCGGGCCATGGAACTACGCCATCGCGTTCGCTTTCATGATCACCGGTTTGTTGCTGACGATGCGCTGGCACTGAGCGACGTCAGCCGCGGAATGAATTCATTTTCGGGTTGCTCCGTTACTGCGCCAGCAACATTCCCACCCCCCAATCACACGCGTGTGATTTATCCCCACTGTTGATAGCGTCTGTGGATAACTCTATAGGCCGTGGTGGGAGGGGCTGAGCGGCGCATGCAGCAAACACAATGGGAGCCCCGCACGCCTGGAATCGCTGGTTGTGGGGCCGCCGGTGTTCTGATGGCTATCGCCAGTGTGACGGTGGTCACAGACGCGCCGGGGCAGATTCTCACAGGGATTGCCGCGGTGGGTCTGCTCTTGTTTGCGGGCGCGACGTGGCGCGCGCGGCCCAAGCTGGCAATTACCGCCGACGGCTTGTTGCTCCGGGGATGGTTCCGGACGCAGGTATTACGGCCCGACGACATCAAGATCATCCGAATCATCGAGTTCCGCCGCTACGGACGCAAAAACCGGCTACTTGAGGTCGAAACCGCCGACGGCGGGCTGGTTCTGTTCTCTCGCTGGGACCTCGGGACGGACCCGCTGGAGGTGCTCGACGCGCTGACCGCCGCCGGTTATGCGGGCCGTCACCCGCACTGATCAGAGCGGCCGCCGGCCCGGCTTACGAGATGGTGATCGACTCGATGACCACCGGCTCGGTCGGGCGGTCGTTGGCGTCGGTGGACGTCGTCGCGATCGCCTCGACCACCCGCTGCGATTCCGGGTCCGTCACTTCGCCGAAGATCGTGTGCCGACGGTTCAGGTGGGGTGTCTTGCCGACCGTGATGAAGAACTGGGAGCCGTTGGTGCCGGGGCCCGCGTTCGCCATCGCCAGCAGGTACGGCTTGTCGAATTGCAGTTCGGGGTGGAACTCGTCGGCGAACTTGTAACCCGGGCCGCCGCGACCGGTGCCGGTCGGGTCGCCGCCCTGGATCATGAAGCCCTGGATCACCCGGTGGAAGACCGCGCCATCGTAGAACGGACCGGAGGACCCGCCCGATGCGTTCTGGGTCGAGTACTCCTTGGTGCCCTGCGCCAGGCCAACGAAGTTGGCGACGGTCTTGGGCGCGTGGTTTCCGAACAGGGCGACTTTGATGTCGCCGCGGTTGGTGTGGAGCGTGGCGGTAGCGGTCTGATGGGGGCTGTTGGTCACGGCATGAGAGTCTGCCACTACGCGTGGGCATGCCCGCACCCGGTGTCGCTCAGGTCGAGCCGCCGCCGAAACTGCGTCGCGCGCATAACGGTTTCGCCGGCGTCCCTATGCTGGCAGTCTGTTCAGCACGCACAGAAAGGCGGCAGATGGGCACAAAGGCGGAACCCCGGCTGACCCCGCGGGAGCGACTGGCTCGCGGGCTGACTTACTCGACACTGGGACCGGTGGACGTCACCCGGGGGGTCGTCGGCCTCAGTGTCCAGTCGGCTCAGTCGACCGCATCGCAAATCCGTCGCAAATACCAAGAGGGGCGCCTGGCCAAGGAACTCGCCGCAGCCCAAGAGACGCTCGCCCAAGAGCTGGCCGCCGCGCAGGAGGTGGTCGCCGGACTGCCTCAGGCTCTTCAGGACGCGCGCCGGGGGCAGCGGCGCGGCAAGCGCCCGTGGGTGATCACCGGAGTCGCTGTCGCGGTCCTCGCCGGCGGCGCGGTCGCGTTCAGCGTGGTGCGGCGCTCGGTGCGGGAGAAGCCTCAGGAGCCCCAGTCGCGGCCGCCCAGCGTCGACGTGCAGCCGCGCCCCTGACGACCGGCCGCCCCTACGGCATCGCCTCGGCCCAGTCGATGTGCCCTTCGAAACCAAGCGTTCTCGCCATCTCCCGGTAGCGATCTCTGAAATGCGAGTAGGCCTCCCTATCGCATCGAGCCCGCGCCAGAAGAGCGCGCATCCGCTGCAGCCAAATCTCACGTATCGCCAGACCCTCGTCGGCCGGCGCGACCGCTAACCGCTCGATCGCGGCCTCGGCTTCGGCCACGTCACCTTCGGTCCCCCGGCCCAGCAGGGTCTCCACCAGAACGCCCGTAGTCGGGATGCCCCATGAGAGCAACTGTCCGCCACGGGCGAGATGGTCGACGGCGGCGCGCATCTGCGGTAGCGCTTGGTCGCGATCCGCTCGGCGGGCCGTCTCACGCGCCACGTACGCGTCAAGCAGCGGTAGATCGCACAAGAAGTGCCCCCCGCGCAGGAACACTTCGTGGACTTCCGCCAGCAGCTTCTGCCCGCGATCACGCTCGCTATCCGTGTGGCGGTGCACCAGCGCAAGCCCCAGGGTCAACCAGGCGAAACCCAACTGGAGGTTGTCGCCGGACCGTTCGGCAATGGTTAACGCATCCTCGATCTCCCGCACCGCGGAATCGTCGGGCCGCAGCGCGCCGGACGGTATCCCCGCGGAGTAGACATAGCTGACGAGGGTGACATAGGACAGGGAGTCGGCGCCCTGCGCCACGGCCAGGCCGCGCCGCAGGTCCTCTTGCCATCCCGGACGACCCAGGGCATAGCGGGCGATGGCGCGCTGCGCGAAGCCGAGCGCCAGAGGAGACCCGAAAAGGAGGTTGCCCTTCGCGGGGTCACCGGCGGCCAGATCGATGACCCGCTGGGACAGGCGAAGCATCTCAGACCACTCACCGCTTGCCATCTTGGCCCGGATGGGCGTGAAGGACAGCCCTACCGTCAAGGTTGGATCGCCGATGGACTCGACGAGGGTCATGGCCTCCGAAGCTAGCCGCGACGCCTCGGGCACCCGGTCCTGGTACGTGTGATCAGCCACTAGCGCTGCCATGGCGATGGCCAGCGACGCCTTGTCGCCTGCGGCGTTGCACAACCTCCGCAATTCATCGAAACGGTCGCCAGCCACGCTCATACGGACGCGCCAGGCGGTCGCGCACAACATAGTGCGCGGTGCGATGCGCATGGCTGCTCGGTCCGGGTCCTCGGCGGGTAATGCATCGGCGATCTTTCTGGCACTTTCCCAACCCAAACGCGCCGCGGCGATGTCGCGGTAAGTCGCCCACATTGCCGCGCGCATGTGCCACCCGTAGGCATCCCGCAGGTCACCCGCAGCTTCGAGGTGTTCGGCGATCAGTGCCGCGTTCTGGTCGGCCGATTCGGGCTCGCGGGCCTCGATAGCGGCGGCCAGACGCCGGTGCATCTGGGCGCGGTCGGATATCAGTTGTGATTCGTAGGCCACGGTGCGGATCAGCGGGTGGCGGAACGCGAACTCGGCTCCCGGAGTGAAACGGACCTGATCAATCAGCGCGGCGCTGAGGAGCCCGTCGAGGGCAGGGGCATTGCCCACTGCGGCGAGCAACTCGGGCGTGAAGCGCGAACCGATCACCGCGGCGGCGTTCAGGGTCTGCTTGGCATCGGGATCCAGACGGTCGATGCGCGCGGCGATGGTGGCCTGCAGGGTCGCCGGAACGGTGACGTCGGCCAGGTCTGTGGCGCACGTGAAACCGCCGCGGTCGCCCTCGAGCACTCCGCGCTCGGCGAGCTCGCGGACTATCTCCTGTGCGAAGAATGGGTTCCCGCCGGCCCGTTCGGCAACAATCGACTTGATCCCGGTGACCGACGGATCGGCGCCCAACAACTCGTCGAGCAACGTTGCGGTTTCCGACTCACTCAAGGGCGCCAACGAGATCGTCTGCGCGCCAGCTACATTGGCGAGCGCACCGCGGTACTCGGGTCGGTACGTGATCAGCACCATCGACGGCGTTTGGGGGATGACGGTGAGCAATTCGGCCAGCAGCGACTCGCTAACCTCATCGATCCAATGCGCATCCTCGACGACGTAGAGAACCGGTTGGGTGCGCGTCAACGAGATTGAGTTGATCAATGCGGTCAGCCGCCGGCGCCGCGCGTCGGGACGGATCGTGGGGGGCGGCGTCTCCGGGTCTCTGATTCCCATCAGGTCATACAGCAGCAGCACATCCTCATCGGATGCGTCTGGCACGCTCGCGCGCACCTGCGCCCGCGCCGCCTCATCGTCGAGCTCGGTTATTCGCGCAACGTCGCGCAGCAGGCCCGCCGCCACGAGGAAGGGGACATCGCTCGTATGCGACTCGCAGAACACCGACGACACTTCGACACCACGCTGGCGGGCCATCGAGACAGCCTCGCCGGCGAGTCGCGTCTTGCCGATACCCGCCGGTCCGACGACACGAACCACACATCCCCGGCCACTCACTGATCGATCCAAAAGGCCGGTGAGCGTAGTGAGTTCGAGGTCTCGCCCTACCAACGCACCCTGCAGCGGGCTGCGTTCGTCATGCCCATCGGAAAGGCTCAGCAGACGGCGGGCCAGCACCGGGACGTCGCTGCCCTTTAAGTGAACCTTCTCGGCATCGGCCAGCACGGTGGCGTGCTGAACGAGTCGAGCGGTGGATTCGCTGAGCATCACTCCGCCCGGCGGCGCCACCGATTCCATCCGTTGCGCCATTCCGACCTGCTCACCGATTGCGGTGTAACGGAACGGTCCGGAACCGATTTCACCGGCGATGACCTGACCGGAGTTCAGCCCCACCCGCAACTGCAGCTCCACAGCGTCGCGATCCCGGACATCGAGAGCGAGCCGCTTGATCTCGTCCTGAATACCCAAGGCTGCCAGGCAGGCACGAACAGCGTGGTCCTCCATTGCTACGGGCGCACCGAACACCGCCATGATTCCGTCGCCGGTGAACTTGTCCACGGTGCCCCCGTAGCGGTGCACCACCTCCGTGCAACGGTTGACCAGTTCGGCCATGATCTCGCGCAACCGCTCCGCACCAACGGCGGTGGCGATGTCCATGGAGTGGACTACATCCGCGAACAGCACCGACACTTGCTTGTACTCCGCATGCGCGGCGGGCTCGGCAACCGGCGTGCCGCATCCGTGACAGAACCGCGCATTCTCGAGGAGATCGATGCCGCACGCCTCGCACGCCGCTACGGCCGTCATCCGACCCCTCCGCCAATCCCGTGCCCCGCGTTTGCCGGGGTCCTCAAAGAATAGGCCGTTGGACGCTCCGCGAGGGGGTGTTGGCTTCACTCCGGGTTACGCCGGCGCGCAGGATCAAGGAGCGGCCGCCTCAATCCTTAGCAAATCGGAACAGCCGGTACGAGGCCTCGCCGTATTCCAGTCGGCGGTAGATCAGCGAGCCGGGTCCGCCTGCGTAGTCGTGGGCTATGCCGCGCAGAAAGGCGATGTTCGGCAGACGTCGGATGATCTGGTCGAAGAATCGATTCTTCTCCAGGCCGCGCATGACCTCCGCGTTGATGGCCTTACCCGATATCAGGCGCAAGGGGATGCCGGCGAGGTCCGCCTCCCAGGCGGCGATCTGGTCGGCGTAGCGGATGTCGGCGTACAGGAAGTCTCCTCCCGGGCGCAGCACTCGTTCGACCTCGGCGAAGAACCGGGGGACGTTTTGGTAGTTGATCGCGGCTTCGAGATTGATCACTGCGTCGAAGGAACGATCGGGGAAGGGCAGGCTCTCGGCATTGCCCTGCACGAAGTTCAGACCGGGTAGCTTGTGCCGCTTCCGGCAGAACTCTATGCCGACCGTGTTGAGATCCAGGCCGGTGTAGGAGGCCGGGTGCAGGGTCCGCATCAGATATGAAGCACCGCCGCCGTGGCCGCAACTGACCTCCAGCACCTGTTTCCCGGCGAGATCCGTTTGGGTCGCGGTGCGGTGGTAGAGCTGAATGGGGAATCGGTCGGGCTCGTCGGAGGCCGCTAGCGGCAAGGCCATCGGCGGATCCTCCTCATATCCGTAATTGAGGAAGAGCACGTCGTCCCTCGTGAGCAGGCGGCTGAGCAACCGATAACCGTATTTGAAGCGCAAATCCAAGAGCTGCAGCGAGATTGGGTTGCGGTTCAGCCGCTCGATCAGGCTTTCGGTTGTTGTACGTCGCAGCCGGTCATCGTGTTCAACGCAAGCCCGGCGCGGCGGGAATGGCCGAGGTAACCTGACGCCCATGCTTAAGTGTCCCATTCCGACACTGCTGGCTGAACGCGCCAGTCTGCAGCCCAACCGGACGGCGTTCACGTTTATGAATTACGAACAAGACCGGGCCGGCATTGCCGAGAGCCTGACCTGGTCGCAGCTGTATCGCCGCGCGCTCAGCCTCGCGCAGGAGCTAAGGCTTCACGGGTCAAGAGGTGACCGCGCCGTGATTTTGGCGCCACAGGGACTCGACTACGTCAGCGCGTTTGTCGGCGCATTACAGGCCGGTCTCATCGCGGTTCCCCTCGGCGGCGCCAGCGACGACCGTGTCGGTGCGGTGCTGCGAGACGCATCGCCCTCCGTCGTTCTCACGACGTCCAGCCTGGCGGCCGATATCGCCCAGTATGTCGGCTCGATGTCGAGTGAATCCGCTCCATCGATTATCGAAATCGACTCGCTGGAACTCGACTCGAAGAAAGGGCCCGCGGCGCGGTTCGACATTTCGACGGACACCGCCTATTTGCAGTACACGTCCGGCTCGACCCGCACCCCCGCGGGCGTCATGGTTTCGTACACGAACATCATGGCCAATTTCGAGCAGATCAATGCCGGCTTCTTCGGAGACCACGGGGGTGTTGCCCCTCCGGATACCACGGTGGTGTCCTGGCTGCCGTTCTACCACGACATGGGTTTGCATCTCGGAATCATCTTTCCCATTCTGACGGGATTCCACACCGTGCTCACCAGTCCCGTCTCGTTCCTGCAGCGGCCGGCCCGGTGGATGCAATTGCTGGCAAGGAACATTCACGCCTTGTCGGCAGGGCCCAACTTTGCTTTCGATCTGGCGGCTCGGAAGACATCCGACGACGACCTGGCCGGGCTTGATCTCAGCAGCGTGCTCAGCATCCTCAACGGCAGTGAGCGGGTACAGCCGGCGACACTGCAGCGCTTCAGCGAGCGGTTCGCCTCCTTCAACCTCCGCGACCGGGTGTTGCGACCCTCATACGGAATGGCAGAAGCAACCCTCTATGTCGCGACCCGCGAAGCGGGTCAATCACCCAGAGTTGTTGATTTTGAATCCGAAAAGCTGACCGCGGGCCTGGCGAAGCGCTGCCCCAGCGGAACCGGCACGCCCCTGGTCAGTTACGGCGCGCCCCGGTCACCGATGGTCCGCATCGTCGATCCCGAGACCCGTTACGAGTGCCCGGCCGGAGCGACCGGCGAGATTTGGGTGCACGGCGGCAACGTCGGAGCGGGCTATTGGCAGAAACCCCACGAGTCCGAGCAAACATTCGGCGCAACGCTCGTCGCTCCCTCGGTCGACACACCCAACGGGCCATGGCTACGAACCGGAGATATGGGATTCCTCTCCGACGGAGAACTTTTCATCATCGGCCGGATCAAGGATCTGCTGATCGTCTACGGGCGTAACCATTCTCCCGACGATCTCGAGGCGACGATTCAGAGCATCGCGCCGGGACGATGCGCGGCGATCTCGGTTCCGGACGTCGGCACGGAAAAGCTCGTCGCCATCATCGAGTTCAAGAGCCGCACCGACTCCAACGAAGCGGCGGTTGACGCCTTCGACGCCGTGAAACGCAACGTCACCTCTGCGATATCCAACGTGCACGGACTGAGCGTCGCGGATCTTGTTGTGGTAGCGCCCGGTTCGATTCCCATCACCACCAGCGGCAAGGTCCGGAGGGC
This sequence comes from Mycobacterium sp. 852002-30065_SCH5024008, assembly GCF_001665645.1. Lineage (NCBI taxonomy): Bacteria > Bacillati > Actinomycetota > Actinomycetes > Mycobacteriales > Mycobacteriaceae > Mycobacterium > Mycobacterium sp. 852002-30065_SCH5024008. Next base: position 89,488 of record NZ_LZSZ01000132.1, read on the forward strand.
GGCCTGCGTCGAACGCTACCGGCAAAATCAGTTCGCCCGTTTGGACGCCTAGTACCGCGGGGTTGTTGTGAAACTTCCGAACCTGCTGCGCACCGAATCGGAGCGCACCGTCGCCGCCGTGCGGCATCACCTACACCACAACACCTCTCACTTCATTTGCGAAACCCACCTGCAGCTTCCTTCGCAGCCTCCGGCCGGTTGCCGCACCCTCGTTTTGTTCGCTCACTTCGACCCCCAGGGGATCGTCGATCCGTACGTCGCCCATTACCTCGAGGCGCTGCACGAGCTCGGAGCGACCATCGTCTTCGTCTCCGGGTCACCCACCCTCACGCCGGAATCGGTCGCTTCCATCCGCTCCCTCTGTGCCGGCATTTACACCCGCCGCACGCTGTCCCTCGACTTCGGCTCGTGGCACCTCGCATGGTCCATCCTCAGGCACCACGGCTGGTCGCTCGATCAGTTCGACCGTTTCGTCGTCGCCAACGACAGCGTGTTCGGTCCGCTCTTTCCCCTTCAAGAGATGTGGGACTCGTTCCACGACGCGGACATGTACGGTGCCATCGAAAACACCCAGATGATCACCCATCTCCAATCATTTTTCCTGGCTTGGGATCTCAATTCGCGCACCCGCCCGTTCCTCAACCAGTTGTGGGACGATTTTCAGTACGTCGTCCACAAAGGCATGGTCATCTGGCGGTACGAGATCGGCATCTCCGCGCGTGCTCGTAGAGCAGGGCTAAGCGTCAAACCGTTCGTCTCCGCCGCCGCCATCGAAGCCGCCCACCCCTCCTCATCGGCGTATCCGTGGGCCCGCAGACGATCCGCGCGGAACAACGGCACCCTTTACTTGTGGGACAGCCTCATCGAGGACTTCCGATTCCCCTTCCTCAAGACGAACCTGGCGCGCTATGACATGCCGTGGCATGCGTCCATGGCACGCATGCGCGACGTCATCGAGCAACACACCGCCTATCCTTTCCAACTGATCCAATCGAACGTCGACAGGCTCGGCCGGAAAGCGCCCTCCCTGTTCAGCGGCTATGCCAGCCCGACGGCTAGGTGGATACGCCGTGAAGCGCGCGAAGGCTTTTCGGCCAGGACTGCAGGGTCAACATGAACGACGGCGTCAGCTCAAATGCTGCTTACACCCGCGGTCACCAGCATTAGCCCCACAACAGCGGGGACGACGATGAGAATCCGCCGCCGATGGGCGACAGCCCATTTCTCCAGCTGCAGCATGGCCGCCTGGGTTCTTGCCGGCATCACCAGATAGCTGACGAGCGGGACCTCGACGAGAACAAGCACCACGAGGGTGAATATCACGACTGCGCCAAGTTGGGTGCCGATCGCGGCCCTCGAGGAGACGATCATGATGAGCACGAGGAGATAGTCGACAGGTGGCACCGTCGATAGCAAACCGACCGCAAACGCCACCCACGGATTCCCGCCTTGCAACGCACGACGGACGCGGGCCCTGAAACGTGCTGGTGCGCTTGGTGTGAGCGGTTTGAGAGCCGGCGCGGGCGGTCCGCCCGTGTACGCCGATGCTACTGCCGCGATGAATAGCGCGAGCACGCCGATGGCGATTTGAAAATAGCCGCCTGTGAAGCGGGCGACCGTGGACCTCATACCTTCCATAACCGTCGGTAGGGAATTGCCGAGCAGTGCAAAAGCGGCAAAGCCTGGAGCAATGCCCGCTGCGAGGCCGCCCACCCAGTATGCGAGAAGGTTGTGCCGGGGGCGGGGTCGTGACATCAAGACTCCGCCGATGACAAGACGCGTCGGGTCGAGCGACACCCAAAGTGCGATCGCCAACAACGTGCCCCACATCATCTAACGCCCTCCCCGAGGACGGCATCTTCAAGGAGATCGGCTGCGGCTGCGACGCTTTCGGCAGGCTTGGTCATGTGCCTCGCGATTTCGCGGGCTCGGTTAGCGTATTGCGGGGCTAGCAGCTTGCGGAGGTGCGCGACCAGCGATCCCACGGTGGTGGTCGATAGGCGCCGGGCGCGGCCGACTCGCATTCGTATGACCTGCGCCGCCCATAGCGGCTGCTCGGCCACGTCCCAGAGGATCAACGTAGGAATCCCTGCCCGCAGGCCTGCGGCCGTGGTGCCTCCGCCGCCGTGGTGGACGATCGCGCGGCAGATCGGAAGGACGGCCGTATAGTTCAGCGGGCCAACAAGTCTCACCTGTTCGGGATTCAAGCTGCAGTGGGAGCCGCTCGCGCCGGAATAGATCAAGGCCCGTTCGCCGAGCTCTGCGCAAACTGCGGCGATCATCGCGATCGTGTCGGCGGGGGCTTGAACCGGTGTGCTGCCGAAACCGAAGTAGATAGGCGACGTTCCCGCGGCGATCCACGAAGCCACCTCACCGTCGGCATCCGTCGGCAAGTTCATGGTCAGCGCGCCGACGAAGGGTCGTCGGCCGTTCCATTCCGCCGCGAGACCCGGAAAGCAAACCGCGTCGTAGGCCTGGATTTCGAGCGCTCCGCGTTGTGCCATCCGTTTCACCGCGGGGGCCGCTGTCCGCGGTAGGCCCAGTTCACGACGTTGCGCATCGTCGACGTCCTTGGTGATGCGCCAATACAGCCACCAAGCCGCCCTCAACGTGGAGCGGACCAGGGGAGCCGGCGAGGGTATCGACGGAAGGGCGAGCCGGCCGTTGACGCAGATCGGCATGTGGTGGAGTGCCGCACACGGAATGTCGTAGTACTCGGCGACATTGGCGACGACCCCATGGTAAGTCTGGCCTGTTATCAGCAGGTCGGCCCCGTCCGCGAGTGAAGTCAGCGTCGTGCTCATCTGCGCCCAGCCCTCGACGAACAGCTCCCTGACGTCGCGGACCAGGTTGATCGGGTTCTGCAGCGTAAAGACATGGTGATGGAAATCCGCGAGTGCGTTCACCTGCTTATCCGAATCCGGCCCGTACCCGACCGCACCAAGCCCGGCCGACTCCACGAAATCCACCAGGTTAGGCGGAACGGCCATGCGCACTTCGTGCCCTCGCCGCAACAGCTCCAGACCCATGGCGGCGCACGGCTCGACGTCGCCGCGGGTGCCGTGGGCGGCCAAGACAACTTTCATCGACGCAACCCGGCCCGTCAGTCCTCGTCCGCGTAGGCGAGGTCCGTGACTGCTGTCAGTGCTGCACCTCCGGGACGACCGTTCACGACTCGGCTGAAGACGGATTTCAACGCATTCAGGTATCGGGTCACCGAATCCCTTGCCACGGGATTGTTGGGGAAATTCACCCATATCGACACCTCGTCGAAGAGGCGAATCACCGAGATATACACGTGCGCTGGATCTCTTGGGTCGCAGTAGATCCGGATGTTCGCATCCTTCATGTGCGAGGCGACGGTCGCGGAGAACGGCGGCAGCCCCGTATCCATGTAGTTGACCATGGTGCAGTTGGGACCCCACGGCCTGAGCCCCGGCGCCAACTTCAATACGTCGTTGAATGACACGTCCGCCAGATCGAGATTCGAATCGAAGGAAGCCTGCGCCGCACGGGCGGTCTCTTCAAAAGAGGTCGGCTTGACGGGAACAGTCAATGGAACCACTCCGGTGAACCACCCCATTGTGGAGAACTCCGCCAACGACCTGCGTTTGTCGGTGGGGGTAAGCCCGTAATACGTTGCCGCGCCGGTCATTTCATATTGTGCGAGAGCCACACTTGCAAACAAGCCACCGCTGAAGCGGGCGCCCGCTTGCGTGCAGAGGGATTCGAATTCGGCTGTCTGGTCCTGATCCATCAGCCGCTCCACCGCGAGGTCACCACCAGTGGGTACAGACAAGTCACCGAGGGGGAGGGGGAAGTCCGGCAGGGTCCCGCCGTTGTCTTCGGCGAACTGGATCCACTTACGAACCTCGGGAGAGGCCGGGCTCAAAGCCGACAGCCGCTGCTTTTCCCGAATGCAGAAATCGTCGTGACTGGCCGGGGGTGGTGACTGAACGAGCGCACCGCCCTTAACCAGGACGCGGTAGTTCATCAGGATCTCGGTGTACAAGCCCGAGAGAATCGTCGGGTCACAGTGGATGTGATCGACGATCGAGAAAAACGTGAAGTGGTCCGCAAACTGAATGATGCCGAACCTGAAGCAATCCCACTGCACCGGATCAGGGGTGGACAGCACAAACTGGTGCCACTCGCTTGGCGTCATTTCCTCGTGCCGGATTGGCATGAATGCGATGTCGGCGGGATCATCGATGGTATGCCGCACAATGGTTTCCGGGTCTTGGTATACGAACCAACTGTGATACGTCTTGTGCCGGCGAAGGTGTGCGTTGATGACGTAACTCATGGCTCGGATATCGCACCGCCCGGGTTCGTCACCAGAGCCGATCACTAGCCGGGCGTAGTCGAGGCCCCGGGCCGCATACCGCGAAAAGCCGCGCAGATGGGCTTCTTGCATGGCACTGAGCGGAACGTCGCTTATCGGGGCCTGCCGGACCTTCTCAACCGAGGCCGGCGACGCTTGCCAAGACACGAGCCTGCCCGGCCCTGGTACCCAGTCATGCACCGTTCCCACGAACAGCCCGCGCGCTGGGCCTGCACCTACGAACACCCTTTCCCCTCAATCCTCTGACTCGGCGGACGTTTCGATGTGCGGGGTATCGGGACCATCCGCTGCCGGCCATTGAGATTCCAGCTTTTCGGACAGCAGCCCGGCGAGACCCCGAATCGAGGTGATGTCGTTCGTGGTGACGCGTATCCCTGTTTCGGCCTCGACGCGGGTCCGCAGCTCAAGGTTGCCCATCGAATCGAGGCCATATTCGGAGAGAGGGTGATCCGGATCGATAGTGCGCCGCAGGATCAGGCTGATGGCATCGGAAATCATTCGACGAAGGCGGATGGGCCGCTCCTCCGGCGGCAGCGCGCACAACTCGTTGAGCAATTCGCTCTTGCCCGCGGATGTCTGGTCCTTGGACCGAAACAGTTCGGCGAACCGACTGCGTTGCGCATAGCCAGCAAACCACGGCGTTCCCGTCATCCTTGCGTATCCGGAATACGGGCGGTCGTGGCACAGCAGGGCCTGGAACGCATGGGCCCCCTCATCGGCGGTGAAAGCCGTGTCACGCCAGTGCGCCAGGGCGGTGCCTTCGCCGCCCTGTCCGGGGGGCACATCTTCGCCCGCCTCGGCTCGGCGCTCGGTGGCGCGACCCACCTCGCCCCACAACGCCCATCCGATCGCGGTCGCGGGCAGGCCTTGGGTGCGCCGCCACCGCGCGAAGGCGTCCAACCAGCTGTTCGCCGCGGCGTAGGCCGCCTGCCCGGGCGAGCCCACCAGACCTACCGCCGAGGAGAACAAGCAGAACCAGTCCAGGTCAAGAGCGACCGTGGCTTGGTGTAAGTTCCACGCCCCGTGGACCTTTGGCGCCCAATTGCGGTCGATGAGCTCGTCGGTCATGTTGGCCAGCATTGCGTTTTCGAACACCGCTGCCGCGTGCAGGACCCCGCGCACCGGAAGCCCGGTCGCGGTTGCGGCGGCGACCAGGCGCGCCGCCGTGCCGGCTTCGGTGATGTCGCCGCATTCCACCTCGATGTCGGTGCCCATCGCTCGCATGAACTCGACCGTTTCCAGCGTCTTGGAATTGGGCTGGGTGCGCGAACTGAGCACGATGCGGCCGCAACCGGCCGCCGCCATCTTCTCGGCGAGGAACAGGCCGATGCCGCCCAAACCGCCGGTCACGATATAGGAGCCGTCGGCACGGAAAGCCGGGACGTGCTCGGGGGGTACCACGACTTTCGTGTGCCCGGACTGGGGCGGGTCGAGCACGAACTTGCCCGTGCGTTCCGCGTCGCTCTTCACGCGCAGAGCCGTGGCCGCAGCAGCCATCGGGTAATGAACGATCTGAGGTAACGGCAATTCACCGTTTGCCACGTGCCGGTACACCGTGGCCAACAGTTCGTTGATCCGGTTCGAGTGACTCTCGGACAGCATTGGCAGGTCGATGTGATGGAACGTCATGTTGCGGTGGAACGGGAAGGGGACCGGCTGCGTGTCCGCGTGGCCATCGTGCTTACCGATCTCCACGAATCGCCCGCCGGCCGCCAGCGCTTCCAGCCCGGCCCGCTGTGCGGGACCGGTGAGGGAGTTGAGCACGATGTCCACGCCCACGCCGTCGGTGTCGCGGCGCACCTGCTCTGCGAATGCGGTGCTATGCGAGTCGTAGACGTGCTCGATGCCCCTGTCGCGCAATAGCCTTCGCCGCTGCTGGCTGCCGGCGGTGGCAAAGATCTCCGCTCCCGCGGCGCGGGCGATCGCGATCGCCGCCTGCCCGACGCTGCCCGTGGCGCGGTGGATCAAGACACGGTCGCCAGCGGCGATCCTCGCCTGATCGTGTAGCCCGTACCAGGCGATGGCGTGCGGTGTGCTCACGGCGGCCGCCTGGTCATCGGCGAGGCCGGGTGGCAATGTCACGGCGAGGCGGGCGTCACAGGTGACAAATGTTGCCCAGCAACCGTTTTCGGAGAACCCGCCGACACGGTCACCCACCCGGTGAGTTGTCACGTCCGGGCCGACCGCGCTCACAATGCCGGCAAAATCCTTGCCGAGCTGTGGTGCATCCCCGTCCCTACCGGAGTCCTGGCCCGAGGCGAAGAGGAGATCGGCGAAGTTGATGCTGGATGCGGTCACCGCGACCTCGATCTGTCCAGGCCCCGTCGGAACGCGTTGGAAAGCGGCAAGTTCCATAGTTTCCAGGTCACCAGGCGTGCGGATCTGTACGCGCATCCCGGCTCGCGTGTGGTCCACGACGGCGGTCCGCCGTTCCTCAGGGCGTAACGGGGCGGGCATCAGGCGCGCCACGTACCACTGGCCGTTGCGCCAGGCGGTCTCGTCCTCGTCCGAGGGCCCCAGCAGCTGCCGTGCCAGCTGCTCGGCGTCGGTGTTCTCATCCATGTCGATGTGGGCGGCGCGCAGATGCGGATATTCGGTGCTGATCGCTCGCACCAGGCCGCGGAGCCCGGCCTGCTCCAGGTTGGTCGCGACCCCGGGAAGCACCGCCTGGGCGGCGCGCGTCACCACGTACAGGCGCGGCGGTTCTGAGTCGATTTCGGTGATCTCCCGGGCGATTCGCACCAGGTGACGCACGTAGTCCCCGCCGCGCAGGGCACACTCCTCGTCCGGGTTGCCGTTCCGGGGACCGGTGAGTATGACTACTCCGGCGACCCCGTGGCCAGCCAGATGGGAGGCGAGCAATTTGGAGTTGGCCCGGTGGTCCGAATGCTGCGGCCACGTCATGGTTATGCAGCCGGCGCCTTCGGCTTTCAACGCATCGGTCAGGCTCGTGGCCATGACCGCTGCCGTGGTAGAAGTGCTGATCAACAAGCAGGCTCCCGGCCCTACGTGGTCCACAGTGGGCAGCGTCCGCTGTTCCCACTCGATGGTCAGCAGCCGTTCGTTCAGGACGCGATCACGGTTGGCCTTCTCGGAGGCGCCGGTGCCGACTTGCAGCCCGCGCACTGCGACGAGGACGGTCCCGTCCTCATCGAGCACATCGAGGTCGGCCTCCAACCCGGGCCCGGTGCCACATGTCACCCTCGTATAGCAGTAGCGCGCGGCGCGGGCGGGAGCGTAAACACGGATCCGGTGTAGGCGCAGCGGTAGCAGCAGACCGGAGCTACCCGCGGCCCGGGCGGCGGAATGTGCCGCCACCGACTGAAAGCAGGCATCCAGCAAGGCGGGATGCGCGCCGTAGGCGCTCTGTTGCGAGCGGATCGGGCCGGGCAGCCCGACCTCGGCCAGCAGTGTGCCCACCCCCTCGTCCGCGCCGTGCACCGCGGCCAGTCCGGCGAAAGCCGCACCGTACTGCAAACCGTGCTCGTCGAACTGCTTCCGCAACTCGGCCCCCTCCAGCCGGCGCGGGTGGGCCGCGATTAGGGCGGGCATGTCGTAAGCCGGTGGCGGGTCCTCATCCGCTGCCGCATGGAGCACGGCGGTCGCCCGCCGAGTCTGGGAGCCGTCCCGGAAGGTCTCCACAACGAAATCGACGACGCCCGGTGAGGTCACCGACGCGGCCGCGGATATCGGCGTCTCGTCGTCCAGCAGCAGCGTCGCCTCGAAAGTGATGTCCCGGACCTCGGATCGCTCGCCGAGGACGGTACGGGCTGCGGCCCACGCCATCTCGCAATAGGCCGCCCCCGGCAGGACGGGCACATTGTGAATCCGGTGGTCGCCCAGCCAGGGTTGCGCCGCAGTGCCGACCTCACCCTGCCAAACATGGCGCTCCGGCTCGTGCAATCGCACATGCGGCCCCATCAATGGATGCACCGGAACGGTGCAAACACCGCGTGCCCGCGACTCCTGACCGTTGCGGGTCAACAGCAGCTGGCGGTGGTTCCATGCCGGTAGTGGCGCGTCCACCAGCCGTCCCTCCGGGCACGTCACCGAGAAATCGATTGCCGCGCCGGCACTGTGCAGATCCGCTAGGAAGCCACCCAGTCCGTGCGGCAGCTCCTGATCTCGGCGCATCGCCGCGAGTGCGGCCAGCGGCATGCCGAGGCCGGCCGCAGTCTGCTCGACCGCGTGGGTGAGTAGGGGATGCGGAGCCAACTCCGCGAATACCCGGTAACCGTCCTCTAACGCGGCCTGCACGGCTGCGGCGAAACGCACCATGTGGCGCAGATTGTCCGACCAGTACCAGGCGTCGCACACGGGTTCCTCCCGCGGGTCGAACGCGGTCGCGGAGTAGAAGGGCACCTCCGGTGTCATGGGTTTGAGCTCCGCCAGCACGTCGGACAGCTCGTCGAGGATCGGGTCGACCTGTGGGGAGTGCGAGGCGACGTCGACAGCGATCTCGCGGGCCAACACGTCCCGTTGCTCCCACGCTGCGACCAGATCGCGTACCGCCGCGGTCGCGCCGCCGATCACCGTGGACTGCGGCGAGGCCACCACTGCCAGTACGACGTCATCGACGCCGCGAGCCATCAGTTCCAGCAGCACTTGCTCGGCCGGCAGTTCCACCGACGCCATCGCCCCGGAACCTGCGATCGTCGACATCAGCCGCGAGCGGCGGCAGATGACGCGTACCCCGTCCTCCAGCGATAGCGCTCCCGCCACAACCGCGGCTGCGGCCTCGCCCATCGAGTGACCGATCACGGCGCCCGGCCGCACCCCGTAGGCGCTCATCGTCGCCGCCAGCGCGACCTGCATCGTGAACAGCGCGGGCTGGATCCGGTCGATCCCGCTCACGGCGGAGGGCGCCGAAATCGCGTCAGCCACCGAGAATCCGGACTCCCGGGCGATCAGCGGCTCCATCTTGGCCACTGTCGCGGCGAACACCGGTTCGGTCGCGAGCAGTTCGGCGCCCATCGCCGCCCACTGCGAACCCTGCCCGGAGAACAGCCATACCGGTCCTCGGTCGTCCTGCCCGACCGTTGGCTGATATGGGAAGTCTCCTTCGGCGACCTCGGCCAAACCCCGGGTCAGCTCCTCGAGATCGTCCGCGATAACAGACGTGCGCACCGTCCGGTGCGCACGTCGGCGAGCAAGGGTGTACGCCAGATCCGACGCCGTCAACCCCTCGGCGTGTACGTCGATCCAGTCGGCGAGCCGCCCCGCGGTTCGCCGCAGTCCGTCGGCCGACGTGGCTGACAGCGGGAAAAGCAGCGGGCCCGCGGCGCCGTCCGAGGCTGGCGCGTATTCGGGTACGCCCCCCTCGGGAGCTTGCTCCACGATCGCGTGCACGTTGGTTCCCGAGAATCCGTAAGACGAGACCGCCGCCCGGCGGGGTCCGTGGTGACCGTTGCTGGGCCACGGCGTATTGTCCTGGGGCACAAAGAGATTGGTTTCGATTTGCGCCATTTCATCGGGCAGCCGGGTGAAGTGCAGATTGCGCGGAATCACACCGTGCTGCACCGCGAGGACCGCCTTCATCAGCCCCAGCGCTCCGGCGGCCGACTGGGTGTGCCCGAAGTTGGTCTTAACCGATGCGAGCGCGCACGGCCCGTCGAGCCCGTACACCTCCGCCAGGCTGGCGTATTCGATGGGATCGCCCACCGGCGTGCCGGGGCCGTGTGCCTCGACCATGCCGACGGTGCGGGCTTCCACGCCCGCCACAGCCAACGCGGCCCGGTAGGCCTCGACCTGTGCGGCGCGCGATGGCGTCACGATATTCACCGTGCGGCCATCCTGGTTGGCGGCCGTGCCGCGTAGCACGGCCAAGATCCGGTCGCCGTCGCGCAGCGCATCCGGCAACCGCTTGAGCAGAAGCACGGCGCAGCCCTCCCCGGCCACAAACCCGTCGGCGGCGACGTCGAACGCATGGCAGCGCCCGGTCGCAGACAGCATTCCGATGGCTGAACCCGAACAGGACTTTCGTGGTTCGAATGACACGGAGGCTCCACCCGCCAGGGCGATATCGCTCTCACCGTCATGCAGGCTGCGGCAAGCCAGATGCACCGCAGCCAGTCCGGACGAGCAAGCCGTATCCACGGTCATCGCCGGGCCGCGCAGCCCCATCGTGTAGGCGATCCGCCCGGAGCCCATGGCGAAGCTGTTGCCCATGTAGCCATACGGCCCCTCCAAGGCGTTGGCCTCGGCATGCACGAACTGGTAGTCGTCATGCATCAATCCCATGAAGACGCCGGTCCGCGACCCGGCCAGCGTGTTGCGAGTCAGACCGGCGTGCTCCATGGCCTCCCAGGAGGTTTCCAGCAGCAAACGATGCTGCGGATCCATCGCGGTCGCTTCGTTTTCGGTGATGCCGAAAAACTCGGGATCGAAGCCGGCGACGTCGTCCAGGAACGCGCCCCATTTTGACAGCGACCGGCCAGGCACACCGGGCTGGGGGTCGTAGAACTCGTCGGCGTCCCAGCGATCGGGCGGAATTTCGGTGACCAGGTCGTCACCGCGGAGCAACGCCTCCCACAACCGTTCTGGTGAGTCGATGCCTCCGGGCAGCCGGCAAGCCATGCCGATGACCGCAACGGGAGTGCCTAACGGACACGAAGACATTGCCGATCCTTCGTCCGCACCCCGCTCGATATTGGCCCGAACAAAGCAATTTCCTCCTCGCAGCAAAGGTGGAGATGCGCCGTGGGCCGCCTCATCGCTGGCTAGCACCCTCGCCGTCGTCGGGCTGCCTACTGCGACGTCGATCTTGGGGGTGTGTGGTCGGGCTTGGGCTTTCTCGCAGGTCAACCGCCCCACAGCGGCTGCGATACACCGGTCGCGCGATCGGTGTTTTCACATGTTAGCGGGATCACTATCGGTCGGGACGTTAAATGCACGACGATTCCCGGCGTGGCGTGAGTTACCTGAAATCGGTTTCGGCCGGCCGTTATGCCGATCAGCACGATGCGCTTTCGCAATGCCCGATGACCGGGCGCCCGCGAGCTGTGGAGCCTAGGGGAATCGAACCCCTGACACCCGCCTTGCAAAGGCGGTGCTCTACCAACTGAGCTAAGGCCCCTCGACGTGACTGGGTGGCTGACCGGTTGCGTCGTCCACCGCCACGTGCCAGACCTCGACCCCGCGTCGCGAGCGCACCACCGCCGCCACCACAGCGATCAGTGTGATTGGCAGGGCAACTCTTACGCAACGTCTTGACGGGCACATGGTTGTGGGCCTAGGAGGACTCGAACCTCCGACCTCTTCGTTATCAGCGAAGCGCTCTAACCGCCTGAGCTATAGGCCCGCACTCGGGGTACGGCCGAGCGACGAGATTACCGCAATCGCCGCCCCACCCCCAAAACGCTAGTCGCGGTCCGCCAGCGTCACTTCGATACCGCCGATCAGATCGGTGGTCAGGTTGTAGACGAACGCGGCGATGGTGGCCATCGCGGTCAACAACACGATGTTCACCAAGCCGATCAACACGGCGCCGCCGAAGATGGTGCCGCTGGAGACGAGCTCGCCGCTGCTGCCGCTGGTGTTGTTCAGCAGGTCGCCGACGTTGCTGTTCAGCTTCGACCACACGCCCATGCCGCCGAGCACCAGGTACAGGAACGCCACGGCGATCATCCAGACGAAGAACAGCGCGACCGAGAGCAGCAGGGAGACCTTGAGCGTGCTCCACGGATCGATCCGGCGGATCTGCATGCTGGCCCGCACCGGGCCGCGCGGGCGCCGGGTTACCTGGGTGTGGCTTTCGCGGCCTTCCCGGCCCTCCCGGTTTTCGGAGGCCGATGACCGCCCGGACCCCAGCGGGCTCGCCGCTTCCGGCGTGCGGTCGGCCGGCGTCTTGCGCTGCGGGCCGCGGGGCGTCGGGCCGGACAGGTCCGGCAACTCGCTGGCGTACGCCTCCGCCGGCGGCCCTTCACCGCGCCCCGGCGGGGCGTCGGTCTCGTGCGGCGGGTTCTTCGCCGGCTGGGGCGTGCCGGCGCCCGGCGCCGCAGTGCCGGAGATGAACCGGTTCAGTCGGGCCTCGACCCCGGTGGGCGGGCCGGACGGCCGCGCCTCGGTCGGGGGCTCGCTCTGGCGCTGCGGCGCTTGCGGCGGCCTGGGCCCGCCACGCTGCCACGGTGGCGACTCCCCGCCGTCCGGCGCGCGGCCGGGCTGTGCGGGCGGCGTCGCGCGGTGTATGCCGGCGCGCTCGGCCGAGCCGTCCCCATTGAGGCCATCGCCCTTTTTGGGGGCACCCGGCTCGTTCGGTGAGCTCACCCCGACTCCTTTGATCTCCTGCCACGACCCCCGGGGCGGTGGCAGTCACATTTTGTCTGGTCGGGCCGAGTCTAATTGCCCGGCTGTTCCTCGGACCCCCGGGATTGTCACCGACTAGCCGTCGGACTCCGCGGCGCCTTCCGGTTCCTCGACGACGTCGTCCGCGTTTTCCTCGGCGTTGCGGGCGATGGCCAGCAGCGTGTTGTCGTCGCCCAGGTTCATCAGGCGAACGCCCTTGGTCTGTCGTCCCGCCTTGCGGACCTGCCGCGCCGCGGTGCGGATGACCCCACCCCCGGAGGTGATGGCGTACAGCTCGCTGTCGTCGTCGACGATCAGCGCGCCCACCAGCTTGCCGCGCCGCCGGTCGAACATCACCGTCAGCACGCCCTTGCCGCCGCGGCCCTGCACCGGATACTCCTCGATCGCGGTGCGCTTGGCGTAGCCGCCGGACGTCGCCACCAATAGGTAGGTGCCCTCGCGAACCACGTTGAGCGACAACAGGTAATCGTCGGCATTGAACCGCATGCCCTGCACGCCGGAGGTGGCGCGTCCCATCGGCCGCAGCGCCTCGTCGGTCGCCGAAAACCGGATGGACTGGCCGTTGGCCGACACCAGCAGCAGGTCGTCCTCCGACGAGCACAGCACCGCGCCGACCAACTCGTCGTTGTCGCGCAGGTTGATCGCCACGATTCCACCGGACCGGTTGGAGTCGAAGTCGGTCAGCTTGGTCTTCTTGACCAGGCCGTTGCGGGTGGCCAGCACCAGGTATGGGGCGTCCTCGTAGCCACGGATCTGAATGACCTGGGCGATGCGCTCCTCGGGCTGGAAGGCCAGCAGGTTGGCGACGTGCTGGCCGCGGGCGGTCCGGGACGCCTCGGGCAGTTCGTAGGCCTTGGCGCGATAGACCCGGCCCTGCGTGGTGAAGAACAGGATCCAGTCGTGCGTAGAGCTGACGAAGAAGTGCTTGACGATGTCGTCTTGCTTGAGACCGGCGCCCTGTACGCCCTTGCCGCCGCGTTTCTGGCTCCGGTACAGGTCGGTCTTGGTGCGTTTGGCGTAACCGGTCTCGGTGATGGTGACGACGACGTCCTCGCGGGCGATTAGGTCCTCGTCGCTGACCTCGCCGTCGGCCGCGACGATCCGGGTGCGGCGGTCGTCGCCGTACTTCTCGACGATCTCGGCGAGTTCGTCGCGCACGATGCCGCGCTGGCGCTCCGGCTTGGCCAAAATGTCTTCCAGGTCGGCGATCTCGGCCTCGATCTTGGCCAGGTCGTCGACGATGCGCTGGCGCTCCAGGGCGGCCAGGCGACGCAGCTGCATGTCGAGGATCGCCTGGGCCTGGATCTCGTCGATGTCGAGCAACTCGATCAGCCCGGCCCGGGCGATGTCGACCGTTTCCGACGCCCGGATCAGCGCGATGACCTCGTCCAGCGCGTCGAGCGCCTTGACGAGACCGCGCAGGATGTGGGCGCGTTCGTTGGCCTTGCGCAGCCGATAGGTGGTGCGGCGGACGATGACGTCGAGCTGGTGCGCGACGTAATGGCGGATCATCTGGTCGAGCCGCAGGGTGCGCGGAACCCCGTCGACGATGGACAACATGTTGGCGCCGAAGCTGGTCTGCAGCTGGGTGTGCTTGTAGAGATTGTTGAGCACCACCTTGGCCACCGCGTCGCGTTTGATCTCGACGACAATGCGCAGCCCCACCCGATCGCTGCTCTGGTCTTCGATGTTGGCGATGCCCGCGAGTCGGCCGTCGCGCACCTGCTCGGCGATCGAGGTGATGAAGTTGTCGTGGTTGACCTGATACGGCAACTCGGTGATCACCAGCGAAGTTCGGCCGCGTGAATCCTCTTCCACCTCCACGACTCCGCGCATCCTGATGGAGCCGCGGCCGGTCTTGTAGGCGTCGGAGATCCCCTGGTTGCCCACGATCAATCCGTAGGTGGGGAAGTCGGGGCCTTTGACCCGCTCCATCACCGCGGCCAGCGTGGCCTCCTCATCGGCCTCGTGGTTCTCCAGGCACCAGAAGACGGCCTCGGCGAGCTCGCGCAGGTTGTGCGGTGGGATGTTGGTGGCCATGCCGACCGCGATGCCGCCGGAGCCGTTGGCCAGCAAGTTGGGGAACCGGCTGGGCAGCACCGTCGGTTCCTGCACCCGGCCGTCGTAGTTCGGGATGAAATCGACTGTCTCCTCGTCGATTTCACGCAGCATCTCCATGGCCAGCGGGGTCAGCCGCGCCTCGGTGTACCGCATCGCGGCCGGCGGGTCGTTGCCCGGTGAGCCGAAGTTGCCCTGGCCGTCGACGAGTGGGTACCGCAGCGACCAGGGCTGCGCCATCCGGACCAGGGTGTCGTAGATCGACGCGTCACCGTGGGGGTGGTAGTTGCCCATCGTTTCGGCGACCGACCGGGCCGACTTGGCGTGGCTGCGGTCCGGGCGGAATCCGGAGTCGTACATCGCATACAGCACGCGCCGGTGTACCGGCTTGAGACCGTCGCGTACCTCCGGCAGGGCGCGCCCCACGATCACGCTCATCGCGTAATCGATGTAGCTGCGCTGCATCTCCTGCTGAATGTCGACCGGTTCGATGCGGTCGCCCGCCTCGTCGCCGGGTGGCAGCGTGGTGTCAGTCATCTATTCCCCTTTGTGGGTTGGCGTGCCTGACTCGGCAGCTAGGAAGGTCAGACATCCAGGAAGCGAACGTCTTTGGCGTTGCGGGTGATGAAGCTGCGGCGCGCGTCGACGTCTTCGCCCATCAGGATCGAGAACAGCTCGTCGGCCGCCGCGGCGTCGTCCAGGGTGACTTGACGCAGCACCCGCACCGACGGGTCCATCGTGGTTTCCCACAACTCCTTCGCGTCCATTTCACCGAGACCCTTGTACCGCTGGATGCCGTCCTCTTTGTTGATCTTCTTTCCGGACTTCAGTCCCGCCTCCAGCAGGCCATCGCGCTCGCGGTCGGAGTAGGCGAATTCGGGTTCGGTGCGCTGCCACTTCAACTTGTAGAGCGGCGGCTGCGCCAAGAACACGTGCCCGTTCTCGATGAGCGGCCGCATAAACCGGAACAGCAGCGTCAGCAGGAGGGTCGAGATGTGCTGGCCGTCCACGTCTGCGTCGGCCATCAGCACGATCTTGTGGTAGCGCAGCTTGGTGAGGTCGAACTCGTCGTGAATCCCGGTACCCAGCGCGGTGATGATCGCCTGGACTTCGGTGTTCTTCAGCACCCGGTCGATGCGTGCCTTTTCGACGTTGATGATCTTGCCGCGCAACGGAAGGATCGCCTGGAACATCGAGTCGCGACCGCTCTTCGCCGAGCCGCCGGCCGAATCACCCTCCACCACATAGAGTTCCGACTTGCGCGGGTCGGTGGAGCGGCAGTCGGCGAGCTTGCCGGGCAGCCCGCCGAGGTCGGTGGCGCTCTTGCGGCGCACCAGCTCTCGTGCCTTACGGGCCGCGATGCGCGCCTGCGCCGACGACACCGCCTTGTTCACAACGGTTTTGGCCTCCGAGGGATTGGCCTCGAACCAGTGCGTCAGCTGTTCGTTGCATACCCTCTGCACGAACGACTTGACCTCGGTGTTGCCCAGTTTCGTCTTGGTCTGGCCCTCGAACTGGGGCTCGGCCACCTTGACCGAGATGACCGCCGCCAAGCCTTCCCGGATGTCGTCGCCGGTGAGGTTGGGGTCCTTGTCCTTGAGCAGCTTCTTGTCTTTCGCGTATTTGTTCACCACCGAGGTCAAGGCGCTCCGGAAGCCCTCTTCGTGGGTTCCTCCCTCGTGAGTGTTGATGGTGTTGGCGAAGGTGTGCACCGACTCCGAGTAGCCGCCGTTCCACTGCATGGCGATTTCGACTTCGTGGCCCGGGCCTTTTCCGTCGAAGTCGATCACGCTCTGCTGGATCGGGCTCTTGGTGCGGTTGATGTGCTTGACGAAATCGACCAGCCCACCCGGGTAGTGGAATGTGCGGTGCTTGACCTTGTGCGGCGCAGTCGATTCCGCCGCCTTCTCCTCGGCGGACTTGGGCGCCTCGGCGGTGTCGCTGACCACCTCGTCGACGACCTCGTCCTGCTCTACTCGTTCGTCGGTGAGATTGATCGTGAGACCTTTATTGAGGAAGGCCATCTCCTGGAGGCGCCGCGCCACGGTCTCGAAGTCGTACTGCGTGGTCTCGAAGATCTCGGAATCGGCCCAGAACCTGATCGTGGTGCCGGTCTTCTTGGTGGCCTCGCCTTGCTTGAGCGTGCCGGGCACGGCGCGGTCGTAGTACTGGAACCACTCGTGGCCGTCACGTTTGATGCTGACTTCCAGGCGGGTGGACAGCGCGTTGACCACCGAGACGCCGACGCCGTGCAACCCCCCACTGACGGTGTAGCCACTGTTCTCGCCACCGAACTTGCCGCCGGCGTGCAGCTGGGTCATCACCACGTCAACGGTGGGGGCCCCGGTGGCGTGCATGGCCACCGGAATGCCGCGCCCGTCGTCGGTCACCTCCACGCTGCCGTCATCGAGCAGCCGCACATCGACCTTGCTGGCGTAACCGGCCATCGCCTCGTCGACCGAGTTGTCGACCACCTCCCAGATGAGGTGGTGCAGCCCGCGCTCACCGGTGGACCCGATGTACATGCCGGGGCGTTTGCGGACGGCCTCCAGCCCTTCGAGCACGGTGATCGCTGAAGCGCCGTATTCGTCTTGCGCCTTCTTCTTCTGGGCAGCCACGGTCGGAATGCTCTCCTTGGGGTTTCATGCGGGCGGTTCCAGTCACCGCATCAGCCGCATGCCACCAGTCTACCGTGATGGGCCGTCCGCACCGATTCTCTGGGCGCGTTTCTACCCAGCTAACCGCGCCGTGCGGACGATTTCTCTATTCCCGCCGCGTCCCGACGTGCGTCAAGGCACTTCACGTCGTCCTGGCGGCTTTGAGCGGCCAGTTGATAAAGCGGTGTCTGGGGATCGTCGGCGCCGGTCGAGGCGCTAGCCGTAGGTGTCGCGCGGACCCCTCCCGGCGATATGACGGGGCCCCTTGCGCCACGACGGCGCGGCCGGGCCGGTGATTTTCAGCGACGTCACGACCCCGTTGCCGACCGCCGCGGCGATCTTGGCCAACAGCTGCGACTGAACCATCCGCAGCTGGGTGGCCCACGCCGTGGATTCGGCGGTCACGCTCAGCACCCCGTCATTCAACGCCGTCGCCGTCGCATGGTCGGCGATCTGCTGGCCCACTACCGACGACCAGTTGCCCAACACCGTCCCCTCGGCGACCTGCGTCGACCAACCGCGCTTCTTCGCCAAGTCGCGCGCCAACCTGCCCAGCGGCTGGGGATCCCGGGCGTCGGGCCCAGGGCCCGACCAGCGTCGTCGCTGACCCGCGACCCGTCGGGTCGCCGGCGGGGTCGACCGTCCCCGCCCGGCGTCCTTCCCTTGCGCACGGGCCGCGGCGCGGGCTTCCTCGAGGGTGCGCCTGACCAAATCGATGCCCCGCAACGGACCGGGATGTGCGGTGCCGGAACTTTGTTCCTCGCTGTCGGTCACGACCGCACCACCGAGACCCGACCGAGGTCGTCGTCGCGCAAGTCGATGTGCACCCGCGTGGTGTCCCAGTCCGCTGGAATGTCTTCCAGCACCGCGGCGGTCACCAGGACCTGCTCCGCCGATTCCGCGACCGTCGCCAATGCTCGACGGCGGGCCGCGTCGAGTTCGGCGAACACATCGTCGAGCAGCAACACCGGTTCACTCCCGTCGGCTCGCAGCAATTCGTACGACGCCAACCGCAGCGCCACCGCGAAAGACCACGATTCCCCATGGCTGGCAAAGCCTTTCGCGGGTTGATCACCCAGCCACAGCTCCAGATCGTCGCGATGCGGCCCGACCAGACACATTCCGCGATCCAACTCCGCGTCGCGGCGTTCGGCCAGCGCGGCCAACAGGGCCGCCTCCAGAAACTCGCGGTCGTTGCCGCCCCCGTCCGCCGCCGCGTGTCCGCCGAGGCTGGTGCGATACGCGATCGCCGCCGGCCGCGACGCCGGGGCCAACAACTGATAAGCCTTCTCCACCTCCGGCGCCAGCTGGTTGACCAGGTCGATGCGCGCGGCCATCAACTCCGCGCCGTGCTCCGCCAACCGGCTGTCCCACACGTCG
Source organism: Mycobacterium sp. 852002-30065_SCH5024008 (assembly GCF_001665645.1). NCBI lineage: Bacteria > Bacillati > Actinomycetota > Actinomycetes > Mycobacteriales > Mycobacteriaceae > Mycobacterium > Mycobacterium sp. 852002-30065_SCH5024008. Next base: position 108,232 of record NZ_LZSZ01000132.1, read on the forward strand.
AGGGTGTCCAGGGCGCCGCGGTCACCCCGGTGCCGGATTCCGGCAGCGGACTTCAGCAATGCGGTGCGCTGGCGCAGAACCTTCTCGTAATCCGCGCGCACCGCCGCCACCGCCGGCCGCCGGACCGTCGCCAGGTCATCCAGGTAGCGGCGCCGCTCCGCGGGATCCCCGCGCACCAAGGCCAAGTCTTCGGGAGCAAACAGCACGGCGCGTAAAACTCCGAGCACCTCGCGCGTGCTACGCACCGGTGAGCGATTCAACCGCGCCTTGTTGGCCCGCCCAGCCGCGATCTCCAGGTCGATCGCGCATTCCCTGCCCTCGTTGACCACGATCGTCGACACCACCGCGCGGTCGGCACCCACCCGGATCAGCGGTGTATCGGTGCCTACTCGATGCGAACCCAATGTTGTCGAAAACCACAGCGCCTCAATGAGATTCGTCTTACCGAATCCATTAGATCCGATGAACACCGTCCGGCCCGGCTGCAGTTCGAGGTCGGCGTGCGCCCAGGACCGGAAATCGCGCAGTCCCAAATGCCGGACGTACACCTATCCGGGCAACCGAACTGGCATCAACAGATAGACATAATCCGTCGGCAACGCCCCGAAGGGCCCGTTGCCGGTGGGCGGACTGTCGTCGGCCGAAGCCGGCCGCAGCAACGCCGGCTTACCCGGCGTCGTGAAACCGAACGACACCCGCTCCGAATGAACGGCCGCGAGGCCATCGGTGAGGTACGTCGGGTTGAACGCAATCGTTAACGGCTCGCCGACGAAATCGACCGCAAGATCCTCCTCAGCCCGGCCGACATCGTCGGCGCCCGCGGACAGCCGCAGCGAGCCCTCGGAGAATTCCATCCGCACCTGGGCGCCCCGATCGGCCACCAACGCAACCAGCTTGATCGCCTCGGTCAACTCGGCCACGTTGATGGTGGCCACCGCCGTGTGCTCGGCCGGCAACAGCTGGCGGAACTTCGGGAACTCCGCATCGAGGAGCCGCGTCGTACTCCGCTTGCCGTTCCCGCTGATGCCGAGCAGACCGTCTTTGCCGACCCCACTGCCTGCTCCCAGCGACAAACGGACCTCGGCACCGTCAGCGCCCGCTCTCGCCGCCTCGGCCAACGTCTTCGCCGGTACCAGGACGGCCGCTTCGATGTCGGGCGACGACGCAGACCAGGTCAGCTCGCGCACCGCGAGGCGGAACCGATCGGTGGCGGCCAAAACCACCGTGTTACCCGAGATCTCGACCCGGATCCCGGTCAGCATCGGCAGCGTGTCGTCGCGGCCGGCCGCAATGGCCACTTGACTGATCGCCTCCGCGAAGAGCTCAGCGGGCAGCATCCCCGTCTCTTCCGGCAAGCCCGGCAGCGTCGGGTAATCCTCGACAGCCATCGTCGGCAGCGAGAATCTGGCGCTGCCGCAGTTCAGGGCGACGCGATTACCGTCGACGTAAAAGTCAACGGGCTTGTTCGGCAACGCCCGGGTGATGTCTGACAACAACCGTCCGGATACCAAAACACTTCCGGGAGAAGCGATTTCCGCTGCAACCTGCGCTTCGGCGGAAACTTCGTAGTCGAATCCGGAGATGGTCAAGCCCTCATCGGACCCGGATAACAACACTCCCGACAGCACCGGCACCGCCGGCCGGGTCGGCAGATTCTTCGCCACCCACGACACCGCGTCGGCGAAGGACTCCCGCACCAAACGAAACTTCAAGTCGCTGAGGCCAGCTCTTGTCGTCGCCGCGTCCATAGCGTCCCTTCACCTGCCGAGCGTTTAAAAGTCAGTGGCTAGCCTCTCCCCGCTAGCTTGGGGCTCCGCCACGAACGCCACTGACATGTCATGCCACCGGCGACCGCAACGGCAGTCGAAGAACAACCGTAGATCGTCTGGGGCCATCTTGAAAGCTAATCGCGAAGCCCGACAAGCTGGGTTACCGGCGGATCCTCGACGGGCATTCGAGCACGCGTCCTCAACGCTGTATTTCAAAGAAGAAATGACGAAGAGATCTCAGTACTAGTAATAAGGCCTGTGCAGACTGGGGACAGCGACGGTTTGATGCAGCTAGGGCAGGGGATCGGGCTGTGCATCACCGCGTGGACAACTGTGTGTCGAGTGTTGGGCCGCTGGGGAGGAAGGACGGCTGTGCACGCGGCGCCGCTTAGTACACGGGTGTTTGATTGCGTTGTGCACAGTCCTGCGCACAACCCGTGGGTGTGTCGGGTGTGACAGACGTGCGAGAAGTTTTTTGGAATTAATTGCGCGGGCAGGGCGCAGAGAGCCCCGGCGTCAGCGCTTGGAGCGTTGCCGGATGCGAGTGGTGAGCTCTTTGACGTGATCGAAGACCTCACGCCGCTCGGCCATCTCGGACAAGATCTTGCGCTGCGCGTACATCACCGTGGTGTGGTCACGACCGAATGCCTGGCCGATCTTGGGCAGCGACAGGTCGGTGAGCTCCCGGCACAGGTACATCGCGATCTGGCGTGACTGCGCCAGCGCGCGGGTCTTGCCGGGGCCGCGTAGTTCTTCCACGGTGGTGTCGAAGTATTCGGCCGTCGCCGCCATGATGGTCGCCGCGCTGATCTGCATCGTGCTGGCATCGGCGATGAGATCGCGCAGCACGATCTCGGCCAGCGCCTTATCGATCGGCGTCTTGTTCAACGAGGCGAACGCGGTAACGCGGATGAGGGCGCCCTCGAGTTCGCGGATGTTGCGTTCGATGCTGCTGGCGATGAGCTCCAGGACGTCGTCGGGAACCGCGAGCCGCTCCATCTGTGCCTTCTTACGCAAGATGGCGATGCGGGTCTCGAGTTCGGGAGGCTGGACGTCGGTGATCAAGCCCCACTCGAACCGGGTGCGGAGGCGGTCTTCGAGGGTGGCGAGTTGTTTGGGGGGGCGGTCCGAGGAGATGACGATCTGCTTGTTGGCGTTATGCAGGGTGTTGAAGGTATGGAAGAACTCTTCCTGGATACCTTCCTTGCCCTCGATGAACTGAATGTCATCGACGAGCAGCACGTCGACGTCGCGGTAGCTGCGCTTGAATGCGACCTTGCGGTCGTCGCGCAGCGAGTTGATGAAGTCGTTGGTGAATTCCTCGGTGGAGACGTATTTGACCCGCATGCCGGGGAACAACCGCTGCGCGTAGTTCCCTGCGGCATGCAGCAGGTGGGTCTTCCCCAGACCGGATTCACCCCAGATGAAGAGTGGGTTGTAAGCGCGCGCCGGTGCCTCGGCGATGGCCAGAGCCGCGGCGTGCGCGAAGCGATTGGAGGCTCCGATGACGAAGGTGTCGAAGGTGTAGCGGCGGTTCAGGCTCGTACCGCCGGCTACCGCCGGATCGGCGGAATGCGGACGCTCGGTGAAGTAGTTCGGCCAACTCTGCGGCGCACCCTCGGCCCCGTCGCCGTTCTCCTCTGCCTCATCGGTGTCGATGGCGTCGTCTTCCGCGAACGACGCTTCGGCTTGGGGAAATGGTTCACCTTGCGGAATCACAACATCGTCGGCGTCGTCGTCGGGCGGCGCGATGCGCACCCCGAGCTGGATCTGCTGTCCGAGGCGGCGGCTGAGGGCGTCGGTGATGGGGGCGCGGAGATGACGCTCGATTTCGTTCTGGACGAAACTGCTCGGCACCGACAGCAGCGCGAATCCCTCGACGATGGTCAACGGCTGCACCAGGTTCAGCCAGGCCCGTTGCTGTGGTGTCAGGGGAGTAATCAGCGTGGTGCGGTTGGCGGCTATCCCGTCGGGGGTGGATTCGCCGGTGAGTTCGGAAACAACCGCGTTCCACACGGTCGTGAAACCTGAACCGGGGTCATCGGTCAACGACGCATCCCCCTGGTTCTCGAGCATCCCGGGTCAAGCTACAACCACGCTTGGTGACAAAGCGACTGTCCACATAGTTATACACAGGTGTGGACAGGATGAGCGTATGCGAACCCGAACCTACCGGCGACGGCTTGCGATCTCCGCGCTGGAAGAAAACCGTTGACGGCTGTCTAGGCAGCTAGTCGACCCACCATCCTTGCTTCGTTGTGGAGCGCCGTTGCAGTCTAAAACGACACTGGCAGAAGCTAACAGTTTTCCGTGCGGCTGCCAACCGTTCTGCTGCATTCCAATCGGGTTGTTTAGGGTCGCTTGGGCCCGGTGCCGCTCGCGACCGGGGGGTGCGTTGGGGCAGGCCAGGTTTGACCAGGCGAAGCGTGGTCAGTACCCTCAAACAGTCGCCCGAAAGTCGGCGATGCGGCTGCGACCCAGGTCTGCCTGGGGACCGCGCCGGCCAGCAGCAAGATTACCTCCGACCGACCCGCAGACGAACCTGAGCGAGACGTCTGGCCGGCCGGATGGAAATGCGAGACACAACGAGGAGAACGTCGTGGCCAAGGGCAAGCGGACCTTCCAGCCGAACAACCGGCGCCGAGCCCGCGTGCATGGCTTCCGGTTGCGCATGCGAACCCGCGCCGGACGCTCGATTGTGTCGAGCCGGCGCCGTAAGGGGCGCCGCGCGCTATCTGCCTGATCGCAACGTCAGGTTTTTCGGCGGTGCTTTCCGCACGCAACCGCATGAGGCGGTCAACGGAGTTTGACGCGACGGTGAAACACGGCGCCCGCGCCTCGCAGCCCGACATCGTGGTCCACGTCCGGCGGGCGGGCGATCACGATGTGACGACGGCTCCGAGGGTCGGATTGATTGTCGGCAAGTCGGTGGGCTCGGCCGTGGAACGCCATCGAGTATCACGCCGGCTGCGGCATGTGGCGCGATCCGCTTTGGGTGACCTCCAAGATTCCGACCAGCTGGTCATCCGGGCGCTGCCCGGCAGCCGGACCGCGTCGTCGGAGCGGTTGGCACAGGAATTGCGCCGAGGTTTGCGACGGGCGCTCGAGTCGGCGGGACGGCAAGGGTGACCGCGCCGGCGCGTGCCGCCATCCATACGCTGGGCGCGGCAACCGTGCGGGGCCTGATCTCTCTGATCCAGCTGTACCGGCACATGGTTTCGCCCCTGCGGCCAGCGACATGTCGCTTCGTGCCGACGTGCAGCCAGTATGCGGTCGACGCGCTGACCGAGTACGGCTTGATGCGGGGGAGTTGGTTGGCTGCGGTCAGGCTTGCCAAGTGCGGACCATGGCATCGGGGCGGATGGGATCCGATACCGGAGCGCTCGGGATGTCACGTGAACTTCGAAGATGCCAGCGACGCTTGGGCCCGCCCGGCGGCGCGAGGGGAGAGTGGAACTCTTGTTTGATTTCTTTAGCCTCGACTTCGTCTACTACCCGGTGTCGTGGATCATGTGGGCTTGGTACAAGCTGTTCGCCTCGATGCTGGGACCGTCGAACTTCTTCGCGTGGGCGCTGTCGGTGATGTTCCTGGTTTTTACCCTGAGGGCGCTGCTGTACAAGCCCTTCGTGCGGCAGATCCGGACCACCCGTCAGATGCAGGAGCTGCAACCGCAGATCAAGGCGCTGCAGAAGAAGTACGGGAAAGACCGCCAGCGGATGGCGCTCGAGATGCAGAAGCTGCAACGCGAGCACGGGTTCAATCCCATCCTCGGGTGCTTGCCGATGCTCGCGCAGATCCCGGTGTTCATTGGCCTGTATCACGTGTTGCGGTCGTTCAACCGAACCACCGGGGGCTTCGGTCAGCCGCACCTGTCGGTGGTGCAGAACCGCCTCACCGGAAACTACGTCTTCACCCCGACCGACGTCGGGCACTTCCTGGATGCCAACTTGTTCGGCGCACCGATCGGCGCGTTCATGACGCAGCGGACCGGGCTGGACGCGTTCACCTTCTTCAGCCGGCCGGCGGTCATCTTGGTCGGCGCGCCGGTGATGATCCTGGCCGGCATCGCGACCTACTTCAACAGTCGGGCATCGGTGGCGCGGCAGAGCCCGGAAGCCGCGGCCAATCCGCAGACGGCGATGATGAACAAGCTTGCGCTGTACGTGTTTCCGCTCGGCGTGGTCGTCGGTGGTCCGTTCCTGCCGCTCGCGATCATCCTGTACTGGTTCGCGAACAACATCTGGACGTTCGGTCAGCAGCACTACGTGTTCGGCATGATCGAAAAAGAGGACGAGGCCAAGAAGCAAGAAGCGCTGGAGCGCCGGGCGGCCAACGCGCCGGCGCCCGGGGCGAAACCGAAGCGCAACCCCAAGCCGGGACAGCCGGGGGGCAACGGGTCGTCGACGGCCGCCGAGCGGGAGGTGGACTCCGAAGCCGCCGAAGGCGAAGCCCCAGAGGCGAAGCCTGAGGCGGACAAGCCGAATCCGAGTGGACAAAACGGTGGCACGCCCAACCGCACTCCGCGGCCGGGCGCGCGACCCAAGAAACGCAAACGCTGACAAGGGAGACATCGCCATACTGGGCCGCCCTGGGTGGGTGACCCCGATTGGCAGGGACCCGTGGATGAGGGAGAGAAAGACATGACCGACGCAGACACCACCACCGAACGCGACGTGGATACCGAACTCGAAGCCGAGCGGCCGGCCGAGGAAGGCGCCGAGGACTTCGACGACCAGGAGGAGCGGTTGGTCGCCGAGGGGGAGATAGCCGGCGACTACTTGGAAGAGTTGTTGGACCTGTTGGACTTCGACGGCGACATCGATCTGGACGTCGAAGGCAACCGGGCGGTCGTGAGCGTCGACGGTAGCGACGACTTGAACAAGTTGGTGGGCCGCGGCGGCGAGGTGCTCGACGCGCTGCAGGAGCTCACCCGACTGGCCGTGCACCAGAAGACGGGAGTCCGTAGCCGCTTGATGCTCGACATCGCCGGTTGGCGCCGGCGGCGCCGTGAGGAGCTGGCGGCTCTGGGCGACAAGGTGGCGCGGCGCGTACTGGAATCGGGCGAACGCGAAGAGCTCGCCCCCATGACGCCGTTCGAGCGCAAGATCGTCCACGATGCCGTCGCGGCGGTCCCGGGCGTGCACAGCGAAAGCGAGGGCGTGGAGCCCGCGCGGCGAGTTGTGGTGCTGCACGACTAGTCGAGTTACAGCCGTGTAGTTCCGGCGGGCACCCGATTCCGCGCCAGGCAAAGCAGAGGATGTTTCACGTGAAACATGTCGGCCCGGTCGAACCCGACGGGGATCAACCCGCCTCGCCGGAGCCGGACGCCGCGGCGTCGATCTTCGGTGCGCGGCTCGATTTGGCGCGGCGGTATGCGGACCTATTGGCCGGCCCCGGTGTGGAACGGGGGCTGCTTGGCCCGCGCGAAGTGGAGCGCATTTGGGACCGCCATCTGCTCAACAGCGCTGCGGTCGCGGAATTGCTCGAGGCGGGGGAGCGGGTCATCGACATCGGCAGCGGCGCGGGGTTGCCCGGTATCCCGTTGGCGCTCGCACGTCCGGATCTGGACGTGGTGCTGCTCGAGCCGTTGTTGCGCCGCAGCGAATTTCTCAGCGAGGTCGTCGACCAACTAGGGTTAGCCGTCGAAGTGGTCCGCGGCCGTGCCGAGGAACTGTGGGTACGCCACCAGTTCGGGGAAAGGGATGCGGCGGTGTCACGAGCGGTTGCGTCGTTGGACAAGTTGGCGAAGTGGAGCATGCCGTTGCTGCGACCAGGCGGTCGGATGCTCGCGATCAAGGGCGACCGCGGACGCGACGAAGTTGAACAGTACCGGCGTGTGATGGCAGCATCGGGCGCCGTTGATGCCAGGGTGGTGACATGTGGCGCGACCTATTTGCGTCCCCCCGCAACCGTAGTGATAGCCCGACGCGGAAAGCAGCCGCGCCACCAGCCGGCACGGATGGGGAAGGCCGGAAATCGATGAGCAATCCGGGAGAATCACCGAGCGCCCCGCCCGTCCAGGCACCCGTGGCGGCCGTAGCGCCGGAGGCGGTCGGGGACCCCGCGGCGAATGTTTCACGTGAAACAGCGGACGAATTCGATACGCCGATAGGCGCCGCCGCCGAGCGGGCGATGCGGGTCCTGCACACCACTTATCCGCCGCTGCGCCGGCCGAGTCACCGGCGGGTCCTGACCGTTGCCAATCAGAAAGGTGGTGTCGGGAAGACCACCACGGCAGTGAACCTGGCCGCGGCCCTGGCGCTGCAGGGGATCAAGACGTTGGTCATCGATCTCGACCCACAGGGCAACGCAAGCACGGCGCTCGGTATCACCGACCGGCAGTCGGGCACGCCCTCGTCGTACGAGGTGCTCATCGGTGAGGTTGACGTCAAGGACGCGCTGCGACGCAGCCCGCATAACGAGCGGCTGTTCTGCGTCCCCGCCACCATCGACTTGGCGGGCGCCGAGATCGAATTGGTCAGCATGGTGGCGCGCGAGAACCGGCTGCGGACTGCCCTGGCGGAACTGGACGACCTCGACTTCGACTACGTCTTCATCGACTGCCCGCCGTCACTGGGACTGCTGACCATCAACGCGCTCGTCGCCGCGCCGGAGGTGATGATCCCTATCCAGTGCGAGTACTACGCGCTCGAGGGTGTGTCGCAGCTGATGCGCAACATCGAGATGGTGAAAGCCCACCTCAATCCGCGGCTCGACGTGAGCACCGTGGTGCTAACCATGTACGACGGCCGCACCAAGCTCGCCGACCAGGTCGCCGAAGAGGTGCGCCGGTACTTCGGAACCAAGGTGCTGCGCACGGTGATCCCCCGCAGCGTGAAAGTCTCGGAAGCACCCGGTTACAGCATGACCATCATCGACTACGACCCCGGTTCGCGCGGGGCGATGAGCTATCTCGACGCGAGCCGTGAACTCGCCGAACGCGATTGACCACCATCCGTGAAGGGACGACCATGACGCAGCCGTTACGCAAGAAGGGCGGCCTCGGCCGGGGCCTGGCTTCGCTGATCCCGACCGGTCCCGCCGAAGGCGACTCGGGCCCCGCGACCCTCGGTCCGCGGATGGGGGACGCGGCGGCGGACGTGTTAATCGGCGGCCCGGAGCTGGCGCCGGCGGGCGCGGTGTATCGCGAAATCGCACCCACTGACATCGAGCCCAATCCGCGTCAGCCGCGGCAGGTGTTCGACGACGAGGCGCTCTCCGAGCTGGTGCACTCCATCCGCGAGTTCGGTCTGCTGCAGCCGATCGTGGTGCGGGCCGTCCCAGGAGCCAAGACGGGCCCGCGGTATCAGATCGTGATGGGGGAGCGGCGCTGGCGGGCCGCGCAAGAGGCGGGGCTCGCCACCATCCCCGCCATCGTGCGCGAGACGGGCGATGACAACCTGCTCCGCGACGCTCTCCTGGAGAACATCCACCGGGTGCAGCTCAACCCCTTGGAAGAGGCGGCGGCGTACCAGCAGCTGCTCGACGAATTCGGCGTCACCCACGATGAACTCGCCTCGCGCATCGGCCGTTCGCGTCCATTGATCACCAACATGATCCGGTTGCTCAAGCTGCCGATCCCGGTGCAGCGGCGGGTGGCCGCGGGCGTGCTATCGGCCGGCCACGCCCGCGCTCTGCTATCGCTGGAGGCCGGGCCCGAGGCGCAGGAGGAACTGGCCAGCCGGATCGTCGCGGAGGGGTTGTCGGTGCGGGCGACCGAGGAGGCGGTGACGCTGGCCAATCGGAGCGACGCGAGCACGCCGGCTCCCCAGCGGCGTAAGCCGATCCAGATGCCGGGACTCCAGGAAGTCGCCGATCGGCTGTCGAACGCCTTCGATACCCGGGTGACGGTCAGCCTGGGCAAGCGCAAGGGAAAGATCGTCGTGGAATTCGGCTCCGTGGACGATTTGCAGCGAATCATCGACATGATGACCACCGCTAAGGCCTGACCCGCCATACCCTGTAATTACGTCACTGTGACACCGGAGCGGTTACGGATAAGCAACACCCGGCCCGACGGCCCCGCCGAGTTACGAAAGCGCATGAGTTTCAACGATTTTCGGTAACGAACCGTTCGGGGCGGTAACGTGCTGAGCGTTCCGGCGCCGTGATCGGCGCCTCGACGACAAAGCTGGCCGGATTGCGACCTCCTCTCTTATCCTGGAGGGGTTGCCGGTGCCATTGGCTGCAGTACTGCACAGGAGCCAGGAGGCTAGTGTCCGCTCGAATCACCCCGCTGCGCCTCGAGGCCTTCGAACAGCTTCCCAAGCATGCGCGTCGCTGCGTGTATTGGGAGGTCGACCCGGCGACCCTCGGTCAGGACCACCTCGCCGATCCGGAGTTCGAGAAGGAAGCCTGGCTGTCGATGGTCATGCTGGAGTGGGGGTCGTGCGGTCAGGTCGCGACCGCGGCCGTCGACGACCGAAGCCAAAGCGAACCGCCGTGCCTGGGCTACGTTTTCTACGCGCCGCCGCGGGCGGTGCCGCGGGCGCAGCGGTTTCCCACCGCGCCGGTCTCCGCGGACGCGGTGCTGCTGACTTCGATGGGCATTGAGCCGGGGCAGGCCGCCGACGATCTGCTGCACGGGCTGCTTGCCCGGGTGATCGACGAACTGGTTCGGCGCGGAGTGCGGGCGCTGGAAGCCTTCGGCCGCACGCCGGCGGCGTCGGAGTTGCAGGACCCGTTGGCGGCGGCCCCTGATGTGCGGCCGGTGCTGGAGGCCGTCGGTGACTGCTCGGTGGACCACTGCGTCATCGACGCGGAGTTTCTGCAGGACGCGGGTTTCGTTGTGGTGGCGCCGCACACGTACTTTCCGCGGCTGCGGCTCGAGCTGGACAAGGGCCTCGGGTGGAAGGCCGAAGTCGAGGCGGCTTTGGAGCGCCTGCTGGAAGCCGCACAACTGCAAGAGCCGGTGGGAGCCGGGTCTGCGTCAGGAAATGCGTTGCAGGGCGCCGAAATCGGCTAGGAGCCGCCGAGCCGGCTGGCGCGTTCCACGGAAAGCTCGTGGGCCAGCAGTTCGGCGAATGTGAACGTGCCGGTGGGCCGGTCATTCTTGCCCAGGAGGTAGAGCCGCTTGACCGCGGCGAGAATACCTTCGGCGATGGCGTCGCGGGTCTGTGTCGAGATCAGCATTGCGCGATCCTGTGGATTGGTGATGTAGCCGACGTCCACCTGCACCGTGGGCATCCGGGTCAGGCGCAGCAGATCCCATGTCCGGCCATGGGTTCGGCAATCTCGTAACCCGGTGCGGGCCACCACTTCTCGTTGAATGAAGTCCGCTAGATTGCGCCCGATCGTGGACACCGAGCCGTGCGAGTTTCCGAAATGAAAGGAAGCCACGCCGTTGGCTGCGGGGCTGGACTGGTTTTCACAGCGCAAGCTGATCATCAGGTCCGCCCCGACGTTGTTGGCCGTGGCGGCGCGTTCGGCGTCGGACGGACTGCGGTTGACCGGCCGTGACAAGAAGGTTTCCATGCCGATGGCGGTCATCCGCCCCTCGAGCCGGCTTGCCAAGTCCCACAACACGTCCGCTTCGCTGACCGGTCCCGACGGACCCTGCATCAGCTCGCCGTGATCCGTGCCGCCGCGACCCGGATCGATGATGATCCGCTTGCCCGACAGCTTGGGTCCTGATCGGCGGACCAGCTCCTCCTCGCGTATCGCGTGTGGTGAACCGCCCGTGACGCGGGAGCTCAGAAAGTACAAGGAACGCAATGTCTCTGGACCACAGATGCCGTCGGCGGCGAGCCCGTACTCACGCTGGTAAGACATCAACGCGTTGTGCGTCTGCAACCCGAAGTGGCCATCGACCAGGCCGGTGTAGAAACCGAGGTCCTGGAGGCGGGCCTGCAGGGTGGCGACGTCGTCACCGTAGAGGGGGGCACCGAATTGGTGATACAGCGTGCGCGCGCCGAGCCGGTAGGACGCCTCCTTCAGGGCCCGATAGGTGGCCTCGCCGACGATGCCGTCCACCAGCAGGCCGCGGTGCTGCTGGAAAGCGCGTACCGCCTGGTCGAGTTCGATATCGAAGAGCTCGGGGGGCACGTGCCGGCCGGTGGTGAGATCATCTTCGGCGCCGTCCAGCAGCCCTAGCGCTGCCAACGTAGCCCGGATCTCGGTCACAGCTGCGCTGCGGTCACCACAGCGCAGCGCATCGCCGTATTCACGGCGCGGACTCGACATACCAAAGGCCCTCCGGGACACACTGACAGGCTCGTATCTGAGCAACAGCTAACAGCAATTGTCGCAGATGCTTCGCATATTCGGGAAAACCCCAGGCTGAACGCCGGGGCGTGGTGCGGCGAACTTAAATCGCGATCAGCTGAGGTTGGGAACCGCGTCCGAGAGCTCCCGCAGCAGCGCTGCCTTGCCTTTGGCGCCGACGATCCGCTTCACCGGCTGGCCGTCTTTGAACAGAATCATGGTGGGGATGGAGACGACTTGGAAGTCGCGCGCGGTCTCCGGATTGGCATCCACATCGAGCTTGGCGATGGTGAGCTGCTCGGCGCGCTCGCTTGCGATTTCCTCGAGCACCGGCGCTACCATCTTGCACGGCCCACACCACGTCGCCCAAAAATCAACCAGCACAGGCTTATTGCTGGACAACACCTCCGTGGAGAACGATGCGTCTGAGACTTCGATTGTGGCCCCGGCTTTTTCGGCGGTCATTGAGGTGCTCCAATCATCTCGGTACTGCCAGGAAATTCGGTTGCGTCGCTTTGAGCAGCAGAGCTTGATTCGACATGGTCGGCCAGCCAGCGTTCGGCGTCGATGGCCGCTGAGCAGCCGCTGCCGGCGGCGGTGATCGCCTGGCGGTACGTGTGATCCACCAGGTCCCCGGCCGCGAACACCGCCTCGATCGAGGTGGCCGTGGTGCGGCCCTGAACCAGCACGTAGCCCTCGGGGTCGGTGTCGAGAACATCGCGCACCAACTCCGAGCGTGGATCGTGACCGATCGCCACGAACACACCCGTCACGGGCAGAGTGGATTCCTCCCCGGTGAGGGTGTCGCGCACCCGCAAACCCGTGACGGTCTGGTCGCCCTCGACGCCCAGCACGGCCTTGTTGGTCGCGAAGGTGATCTTGTCGTTGGCGCGGGCGCGTTCGAGCATGATGCGCGAGGCGCGGAATTCGTCGCGGCGGTGCACCAGGGTGACGCTGCGCGCGAACCGGGTCAAGAACGTGGCTTCCTCCATCGCCGAGTCCCCGCCGCCGATGACCGCGATGTCTTGGTCTCTGAAGAAGAACCCGTCACAGGTCGCGCACGAACTCACCCCGCGGCCCAGCAGCTCCTGCTCGCCGGGGACCCCCAGATACCGCGCCGCCGCGCCCATGGCCAAGATGACGGCCCGGGCGCGGACGGTCTCGCCCTCGGCCGTCGTCACCGACTTGACCGGGCCGTCCAGCGAAACCGATTCAACGTCTTCCATCCGCAGATCGGCCCCGAAACGGAGGGCCTGTTCACGCATCTGGTCCATCAACTCGGGACCGGTGATGCCGTCCCGAAAACCCGGGAAATTCTCCACCTCTGTGGTGGTCATCAACGCGCCACCAAACGACGTCCCTTCGAACACCACCGGCGCCAACTGCGCCCGCGCCGTGTACAACGCCGCGGTGTACCCAGCAGGACCCGAACCAATGATGATGACGTCGTGCACAGTGTCGGCGGTCATAGAACCCTTTCAAGCGATCGTCCCTGGATTCCTACAAACGCCAGCGTAGGCACGGCTGTTCCCGGCGCCGCACTAAGGGCGGGGGATTTCGGTGTTGGCCATGAGGCCGGTGTCGGCGGCAGTGCAGTTCAGCGCGACGACGTAGACCGCCAGGCTGTGGGGAGTGTCGCCCGCCACCACCAGCACGACGCCGGGGCGGGCGTTGATCTCGACCCGGCGCGCGCCCAGCACCTGCGTGGACGCCGGATAGCCGAGGCCGGTGAGGCAGGAGGCGCGCCGTGCCGGGTCACCGAGGGCGCCGTAATCCGGGCTCTGGTTGAGCAGGCCCAGTATTTCGTCCTGCGACAGCGGCACCACCATCGGCGGGGTCGACACCGTGATGTGCTCGGCGGTGACCGGGGTGCTGGGGGCAGGCTCCGGCGCGGTGATCAGAGCCGCGGTGCCCACGCCGACCGCCGCGAGCAGCGCGCCCACGCCCGCCACCACGGCGACCACCCGCGCGGGCCGGATCCGGGGCCGAGCCGAGTGCGCGACCGGCTGGTCTGTCTCAGCCGACGCCAGCGCCGCCGAGATCCGGGCGGTGACCTCGGGCGGGACGTCGGGCGCCGGGTCGGCACCCAGCGTGGCGACGTCGCAGCGCGCCCGGTTGAGGGCGCGCAGAACCTGCTCGGCCTGCGCGTCATCGCGGACCCGTCGCCGCACGCGGGCCGCGGATTCGTCGTCCAGGAGGCCGGCCTGCAGGTCGGCGAGAAGCTCGACCGTCAGGGGCGGCTCGTCGGCTTCGTCGTCGGCTTCACTCATCCGCCCCAGTGTCCGTCATGCGCTGCCTGACGGCCATGGGTGGGCCCAGGTCGGGCGCGGCTTTGAGATAGCCGAGAAGTTCGGCGAGGCGCATCCGCGCCCGGGCGCACCGGCTCTTGACGGTGCCCTCGGCGACGCCCAGCAACGCGGCGGTGTCAGCCACCGAGTACCCCTGCATGTCGACGGCGACCACCGCGGCCCGTTGCTCGACGGGAAGCCGCATCAGAGCGCGCTGCACCACCATCGCGGTCTCGACCTGGGCCGTGCGATCGGCCACCGGGTAGACGTCTTCGAGCGGGACGGTCGGGTGCGCCTTGGTGCGCCGCAGCCGGTCCAGGCAGGCGTTGACGACGATGCGGTGCAGCCAGCTGCCGACCGCGGCGTCATGCCGAAACGCGCCGGCGCCGCGGTGCGCCGAGAGCATGGCGTCCTGCAGCGCGTCCTCGGCGTCCTCGGCAGTGCGCGTGGTGAGCCGGGCCAGCCGGTGCAGCTGTCGCTGGTGGCGCAGGAACAACTCGCCGAAGGCGTGCCGGTCGCCGGCGACGTGGGCTGCCAGCAGCTCGGCATCACTGCGTTCGCGCTGGATGTCTCCCCGGGAGCCCACGGCCGGACAGTAACCAATCGGCTGCGGGGCGGCACTTCACCACGGCGGGGGCGCTGTGAGTGCGATCAGGAAGCGGCCTGGACCGTGATCTCAAAGAAGCCGGCCTGGCTTTTGCCGTTGGTCGTTCCCAGCGTGGAGATCCACACCAGCAGATTCGACGTCGGCGAACCCGCCCGGACCGGTATGACGTTGTGACCCGGCTTGAGCGTGAAGGCGGACGCCAGCACGGTGGTGTCGTTCAGCGACGCCGGCGAGGCCGTGGCCGACGAGCGAATCTCGACCTTGGTCCCGCTGCTCGGCGTGTCGATCGTGACCTGCCCGACGACGGTGGCGCTGGGCAGCTGCAGCATCAGGCCTTCACCCTGCTTGAAGCTGGGGAACGGGACCGCATCGGTGTAGACCTCGGTCGCCCAGGCGGTCGAGGGATCACCGTCGATCGCCTGCCCGGCCGTGCCCGCGTTGTCGGCATCGCCGTCGGGGGAGTAGACCGTCGCTTTGGTCGGCTTGACGACGCTGCCGGCGGCCGCGGAGCTGGGGGCCGACGACGAGGTGGAGGAGGAGGGGCCGTTCAGCCCGAGCTCGTCCTTGTTGAGGCCACCGCCGACGTTGCCGAAGATCCTGCTCACCACCGACGCCAGGACCAACAACGCCACCACGATGACGACAACGCCCGCGCCCACGCCGATCAACACGTTGCGGCGCCGCCGCGCCAGGGCCCCGTCGTCCTGACCCGCGGACGCACGCGCGGTGGCGGGCGCCGGCGAATCGTCGATCGGACCCAGCACCTCGGTCCGGTCGGCCACCGCAGTCGCTTGTTGCAGCAGGTTCAAAAGCGTTGACGCGCTGCGTATCCCGCCATCCTCTTGAACCGCGCGGACCGCTACGGCCGAAATCTGGAAGGGAATGCCGCGGTCGATGACCATCGGCTCCACCGGCTGGCCCGTCGAATCGCGCTCGGCCGGGGCGAGCCCACTGCGCACGCTGGACTCCGCGAGCGGCCACCGATTGACCAGCAGGGCATACAGCGCTGCGCCGATCCCGCGGATGTCGCCCTGCGGGTTGGCCTCGGGCATGGTCGCCGGGTACGCCAGCACGACGTCGCCCTCGATGCTCACGCGCACCCGGCTCGGGTGGTCGATCGACAACGTGACGCCGGCGCGGTGGGCCGCGTCGGCTGCCGCCGCCAACGATTGCATTGCCCGGACGGCGCCGACGGGCGACGGCGCGGTGTCGGCCACCTCCTGCAGCGAACCGCCCCTCACCCACTCCGAGACGACCAGGCCGCCGTGGCCGGTGTGGACCACGTCGAGCACCCGGGCGATGCCGGGCTTGTCGATGCGGCTGAGCCGCAGGGTGCGGGACAGGATTTCCTGCAGCACCTCGTCGGGCAACGCCCCGTCGGGGTCGACGAAGGTCAGCGCCACCTGCCGGTCCAGCGCGGTGTCGAGCGCCTGCCAGAACTGCAGGGGCGGCGCGCCGCCGTGGAAGACCAGCAGGCGATACCGGCCGCCGGCGATGCGAGCGCCGGGAACCAGATGGACGTCGTCTCCTGCCGGGTCGCCGCCGCGGTCGCGGGGCGCGTCAAACGGGGGCGGACCGCCGCGCGATTCGGGCGCAACGTCGCCGTTGCGCTGGTCGGACGGGCGTGGGGCCGCCGGCTCGGACGGTCGGTCGGCGGGGATGTCGGGTTGGAAGTCGTCGGCAACCGGTCGTGGCACCTCGGCACCCGACGCGGCACTCTCGACAGGGCGGTCGGTCACCTCCGGTCCTTTCGCTATCCGGGCTGGGATTGCCCGCTCCGGAGGTCTGCGCCGGATCGGCTCCTGGACCGCATTTACCCCAGGCGGGGACGAATTCCTCTGCTCAGGGTACGTGACCGGGGACCGGGCAGACGATCGATCCGGTGTCATCGGTTTGCGGGACGGCACCGCATGGCCCCCGAAGCGGCGTCTGACGGCGTCCAGCGCGGCCTGCGCCTCCGGGACACGCGCGCGGAGCATCACCGTCGCCATGATCGGCAGCATGATGACGGCGAGGATGAGCAGGCGCAGCAAGGAACCCGCGCCGCCGCCGTGCGCGGTCAGCCGGTCCAGTCCCGCCAGCCGGTCGGCCACATTGGCCACCAGACCGGCCAGCATCGAGGCGGTGATCGTCACCAGGATGGTGCGCAGCTCACCTCTGCCGATCAGGTGGCCGCCCGTCGGCAGCAGGGTGCGCCGGAGCAAGAGGTAGCCGATGACTGCGCCGGCCAGAAACCCGATACCGTTCGCCAGCCCCAGATAACCGGCTACCAGCTTGGGGTCGTCGGTGAGGTGGGGCGCCAGCACGGATCCGACGATCTTGACGGCCGTGATGACGAGGATGATGACGATCGGCGTCCAGGGCTGCTCGCGCGCGTAGAAGACGCGCAGCTGCAACAGCACCAGCCCGTAGGGGATCAGGGTGAACGCCGACAGGGCGATCGCGGCGCCCAGGTATCCGGCGTCGACTCCGCCGAAGTGGCCGTAGGCGAACAGCGCGCTGCCGATCGCTGGACCACCGACGGTCATGAACGCGACGATCGGGATCAGCGTGATCAGCGTCAGGCGCGTGGCCAGCGACAGGTCGGCGAGCACGGCCTTGGTGTCGTCGGCGGCGGCGTTGCGGCTCAGCCGTGGCATCACCACGGTCAGCACGGTCACGCCGATCATGCCGAACGGCAGCATCAGGACCAGCCAGGTGTAGTTGTAGATGGCGGGCCCCGAAGCGGCCGCCGTGCTGGCGATCTGGTTGCCGACCACCAGGCCGAGCTGGCTGATCAGCACGTAGAGCACCATCGCGGCGGCCATCGTGCCGAAGCGCTTGAGGCGCTCGTCGATCCCCCATAGGGGGCGCAGGTCGACCCGCTGGCGCCGCAGCGCCGCCAGCAGCACCGCGGTCTGCGCGAAGACGCCCAGCGTCGTGCCGATGCCGAGGACCAACAGCTTGGTGTTGCCCATCCGAACGGGGTCGACCGACAGTTCGCCCGGGACGACGGCGTAGACCGCCAAGGTCGCGAGGGCGACGACGTTGTTGACCACCGGTGCCCACGCCGTCGGCCCGAACACGTTGCGGGTGTTGAGGATCGCCATGAACACCGATGTCAGGCCGTAGGCGAGCACCTGGGGGAGCAACAGGTAGGCGAACGCGGTGGTCAGCGGCTCGTTGACCTGCGGGGCGCGGCCGAGCATCAGCCGCACCAGTAGCGGCGCGGCGAGCACCGACAGCGCGGTCGCCAAAACCAGCAGCGCGGTCGTCAACGTGACCAGGCGCCGCACGAACGCGGCGCCGCCGTCGGGGTCGCTCTGTTCGGCGCGGGCCAGCACCGGCACGAAAATGGCGGTGAAGGTCGCCTCGAGCACCAGCGCCGCCACCAGGTTCGGCAGCTGATTGGCCACCGAGAACGCGCTGGACAGCGCGGCGCCCAGGATGGCCGCCAGCAGCACGACCCGGGCGAAGCCGGTCAGCCGGCTGACCAGCGTGGCGAACGCCATCGCCCACGACCGCGATACCAGCGCGGCGTCGGACAGTTCGGGTCGCCGGCGATCGATCCCCGCTGGAACGGGCGGCAGGGGACCCGTGGGCGGCGAGCCCGGGCTTCGGGGGCGCCGCGGCGGCTGTGCCGGGCGGGGGTGTTGCGGCGCGGCCTGCCGGTTGGCGGGTTTCATACTCGGTGCTCTTGCTCGACCCGATCGTCGGTCTGGTCGTCCATGCCCGCGGATCTGGCTCCGGGTGGGTCCGGCCGGTCCAGGTCGGCGCGGTCGGGCTGGCCGCGGAAGCGGTGCCACAGGCGCCGTCCGGCCAGCAACACCAGCACGGCGGCAGCGGTCATGGTGATGGCGAACAGCACCTTGCCGTAGGCGTTGGAATGCACCGACAGGCGAACCGGCTCGCCCAGCCGCAAGCCCTCCGGGGTCCGCAGCGTCACGTCGATGGCGACCCGCTGCGTGAAGTTCACTTCGATCGGCACCCGCAGCGGTAGGTATCCGGGGGGCAATTCGATCTGGCCGACGTCGGTGACCGTCATCCCCGGTGGGGCGTCGACCTGCAGCCGCACCCGGATGGGGACGGCCAGGCCGTTGTGCAGCGCCAGCGGTAGGGGGCTGTGCTCGGTGGCCAGGGTGTAGGAGCCGCCCGGGTTGACGATCGTGACCGCGCCGAAGAGGTCGTTGATCGTCTTGCCGACGACGGCCATCCGCTGCTGGGCCATTCCGTTGCGGGTGTCGGGCGGTTCGGATTGGCTCAGCGCGCGCAGCATGTCTTCACGCAGCGGCGCGGTGTATTGGATGCCGGTCAGCCCGGTGCGCTCGTCGGTGCTCAGCGCCGACGTCAGGCCCGACAGCCGGCCGACCTGGCCGGCCACCGCGGCCGTCACATCGTCGCCGAATCGGCCGCGCACGGAGGTGTAGGCCCCGGCCGGCTCGGACTCCTCGGTGCGGGCCGAGGCCTCGGCAACCACCGCCGGCAGCGGTCGCGGTACCGCGAGACCGGACCGGATGGTGGTGGTGAGCGCCGTCAAGATCACGTGGGCGTCGTCGGCCTGCAGATTCCACGTCGCCGGCGGGACCAGGATCTGGGTGCGGGGCGCGTCATCGTGGCGCAAGGCGTGCCAGAACATCGAGCCCAATGCGTCCTGGCGGCGTGCGGTCACCGAGTCGTGCGCGAGCCGGATCGTCAGCGACGAGTCCAGGTAGGTGGGGACGGCGGGAGAGCTTCCCGCCCCGGCCAGCGCGGCGCCCACCGCCGGGTCGAACGGCGCGACCACCACTTGCGGGGACAGCCGCCGCGGTGCGGTGTCGACGGTGGCATCGGAGGATGCCTGCGCATCCGCGGCGGACAGGCCGGCGGCGGCAACGGCGACGGTGGTTTCGTTGGCGCCGAGCAGGTTGACCGCGCGGTTGGTCAGCGGGCCGTCGGGCACCAGGGTGGCGCCGCGCACGGACGGTACGTCCAGGATGCGGTCGACGATGCTGTTGGCGTCGGTGGTCGCGGCGGCGCTCAGCCCGCGGTCGTTGACGCGTTGCAGGGCGTCCAGGTCGGCCTGCGCGTAGGGGAGCGGCGCGACACAGGTGCGGCGGGCCAGGGCACGCAGCCGGTTGAGCCATTCGGCCGCTGCGGCCTGTCCGGCACCGGGGTGGGTCAGGGTGCCCGGAAGCTGACCGGGGCCCTCCGGCGGATCGGTCACCACATAGCCGGCGGTCATCGCGTTGACGGTGACGAGCAGGTCGGGGTCGACGGCCAAACACAACGCCCGGCCGACCGCGCCGTCGGGGTCGACGTCGTGGCTGGTGGCGACCTCGGCCGCGGACAGCAAGATGTCCAGCCGGCCGCCGCTGGCCAGGGAGGTGGCCAGGTCGTCGTCGACGAGGCGCACGGGAATGGTGCCGCCGGGCACGCCAGGGGCCAGCCGGGGCCGATCGGCCAACGGCCACAACATGGTGATCCACACGGGTTTGGAGGTGTCGGGCGCGACGGCGGAGCCCAGTTCACCGCCCTGGTCGGGGGGCACACCGACCACCGGCAACAGGAAGCGCGCGTTGTCGAGCCTGGCGGGGGCGCCGTAATCGGGTGTGCCGTTCACGTTGACCAGGACCGGGTAGATGCCGGGCTTCTCGATCCCCAGGGACTGTTTGGTCAACGAGCGCAGCGGCGCCGACAGGGTGAAGCCGGCTTCTTGGCCGCGTTGCAGTTCGGGAGCGACCGTCAGGAAATCGGCGGCCGGCTGATACCCGTCGGTCTCGCCGTCCAGGGTGGTCCGCAATCCCGTGGACGCGGTGATCGCCCCGGCGTGTTCGAGGCGGACCATGACGTCGCGGACGGGGCGGTCGCCGACGTTGGTCACCATGCCGCTGACGGTGACGAGGGGTTGGCTGGACGTGGTGACCACATCCGGGGTGACTTGGTCGATGCGGACGCGGACGAACGGTGTCACGCCCGGCTCGCCCGCGGCCGCGTGCGGCATGACGGGCGCGGTGAGCATCGCGAACCCGGCCACGATGCCGATCACTGCCGCGAGGCGTAACAAGCAGAGTCGGGGCGTCGTCACGGCCCTGGCCCGTGGCCGTTCTTCCGGCTGGTCGCCGGCTTGTCGGCATGCCGGGTACGCGAGTGTGTCTGCGGGCGGCGCCGGGGGGAGGTGGGTGGCAGCGGTGGCCTGGGTGCCGATGCACGAGCTGCCGTCGAAGCTGGCCTACGCCGACGAACGTCGACTGGCCCGAGTGGCCCACGAGCTGATCGACAAGCTCCAAAACCACGGCCCCGCCGCCCTGCCTGTCTCTTATACACATCT